>NZ_JBEYEW010000036.1:0-61520 GCF_040634095.1 Streptomyces sp. NPDC007205 | reverse complement strand
GGTATTTTTTTTTGTTTTTTTCTAAGATTTATCGATTTTTTAGGTCCTGCCCCTGCTTTTGTCGGCGGCCTTCCGGGTTTCGGGGGGGCGGCCCCTCCGCCATACCCTGACCCGCACCACGGGCACACCGACGTCCACAGCGAGCCGGGCCGCACCGATTCCACCCCGATTCCATCCCCCGCCTCCCCACGGCCGACGACCATGCCCGCCCCGCCGTCTCCCGCGAACGAGAAACAGCCCCGGGCCGGGACAGTCACCCGGCCGACGTCTCCTCGTCGACACCGTCGACGAGGAACCCGCCCAGCTCCGGCACGGCCCCCGGATCCGGCACACCCAGTTCGGCCCAGATCACCTTGCCCTGATCCGTGTAGCGGGTACCCCAGCGCTCGGCCAGCTGCGAGACCAGGAACAGACCCCGGCCGCCCTCGTCCGTCGTCGCCGCATACCGCAGATGCGGTGAGGTGCTGCTGGCGTCGGCCACCTCGCAGATCAGCCTGCGATCACGGATCAGCCGCACATGGATCGGATCGGAGCCATAGCGGATGGCATTGGTGATCAGCTCGCTCAGCACCAGCTCCATGCCGAAGCCCAGCTCCGACAGACCCCAGACGTCGAGCTGCGCCGAGACCGCGGCACGCATGCCCGACACGGCCGCCGGGTCGCGCGGCACGTCCCAGTCGGCGACGTTCTCGGCCGGCAGCACCCGGGTGCGCGCGATCAGCAACGCCACGTCGTCCACCGGCCGCTCGGGCAGCAGCGCCTCCAGCACCGCCCCGCAGCTCTCCTCAGGCGCCCGGTCGGGATGACCCGCCAGCGCCCGGCGCAGCAGTTCCATGCCCACGTCCAGATCCCGCGTACGGTCCTCGATGAGCCCGTCGGTGTACAGCACCAGCTGACTGCCCTCGGGAAGGACCAACTCGGCCGTCTGGAACGGCATGCCACCCAGGCCCAGCGGCGGCCCGGCCGGCACCTCGGGGAAGGCGACACTGCCGTCGGGGTGGACCAGCGCCGGCGCCAGATGCCCGGCACGGGCCATCACACAGCGGCGCGTCACCGGGTCGTAGATCGCATACAGGCAGGTGGCGCCCACGATCTCCCCGGACGTCTCCGGGCAGGCCTCGTTCTGGTCGATCCGGCCGACCAGGTCGTCCAGATGGCTGAGCAGCTCGTCCGGCGGCAGGTCGAGCGTGGAGAAGTTGTGCACCGCGGTCCGCAGCCGGCCCATCGTGGCGGCGGCGTGCAGGCCGTGCCCGACCACGTCGCCCACGGCCAGCGCCACCCGGCTGCCCGGCAGCGGGATCACGTCGAACCAGTCCCCGCTCACGCCCGACTGGGCGGGCAGGTAGCGGTAGCCCACGTCCAGGGCACTCTGCTCGGGCAGTGTGCGCGGCAGCAGACTGCGCTGGAGGGTGACCGCGAGGGCGTGCTCACGGGTGTACCGGCGGGCGTTGTCGATGCTGACCGCCGCCCGGGCCACCAGCTCCTCGGCCAGCGACAGCTCCTCCTGGTCGAAGGGCTCCCGTTTGGACCGCCAGAAGTTGACCATGCCCAGGACGACACCGCGGGCCTGGATGGGGGCGGTGACGAGCGAGTGGATGCCGAATTCCACGATCTGCCGGGCCCGCTCCGGGTCCTGTGCCTGCCAGTCCTGCGCGGCCGACAGGTCGGTCACCAGCTGGGAGCGGCCGGCGTCGTAGCTGCGCGCCTGCGGCGTGGAGGGCAGGAAGTCGATCAGCCGGCCCTTCTCGTAGAGCGGATGGTCGTCCCGGATGCCACCCACGGTCACGCGCCGCATGTCCGTCGCCGTCGGGCCCGGCTCCTCGCCGTGCAGCACCCCGTCGGCGACGTCCACGGTGACGAAGTCGGCGAAGCGGGGCACGGCGACCCGCGCCAGCTCGTCGGCCGTGCGGACCACGTCGAGGGTGGTGCCGAGGCCCAGCCCCGCGTCGTACAGCAGCTCCAGCCGCTCCCGTGCCACCTCCGCCCTGCCGGACACCGCCTGCAGCTCGGTGGAGTCGCGGAGCGTCACCACGCTTCCGCCGGGGCATCCCGCGCGGTCGGTGGCCCGCTGGTTGACGGCCAGCAGCCGGCCCCCGGCGAAGTGCACCTCGTCACCGGCCTCGCGCCCGGAGACCAGCAGCTCCGTCATCGCGGGATCGAGTTCCGGCAGCTCCCGCACGGTGCGCCCCTCGACGTCGGCGGGCAGCTCCAGCAGACGCCGGGCCTCGTCGTTGGCGAGCAGGATCCGCCGGTCGGCATCGACGATGAGCACGCCCTCCCGCACCGAGTGCAGCACCGTGTCGTGGTGCTCGTACATGCGGGTCATCTCCTCCGGCGCCAGGCTGCGGGTCTGCCGCCGCAGCCTCCTGCCCACCAGCGCCGTACCACCGGTCGTGACGACGAGCGCGCCGGCCCCGGCGGCCAGGATGATCGGCAGCTGCCGGTCCACCTCGCTGGTCACGTTCTTCACCTTCAGCCCGGCGGAGACCAGGGCGGCGACCCTGCCGTGGGCGTCGTCGACGGGAACGGTGGCCTGGACCTCATGGCCGAGCGGGCCATGGACGCTCTCCGTGTAGACCTTCCCGGCCAGCGAGGGGCCGATCCGGCCCACGAACCGGTGACCGATCTTGCTCGGCAGGGGGTGGGTGTAGCGGATGCCCTTGGTGTTCATCACCACGATGAAGTCGACGCCCGCGGACTTGCGCCCCGCCTCGGTGAGCGGCTGGAGCACCTTCGACGGGTCCGGGGCGCGGAGGGCCTGGAGGATGCCAGGGGAGTGCGCGAAGGTCTGCGCCACGGCTATGGAACGGCGCTTGGCCTCCGTGCTGGTGTCGCGTTCCGACTGCAGGACGAGAGCGACGACGCCGCAGACCACGAGCAGGACCACCAGCGCGACCTGGAGAAGGAAGACCTGTCCGGCGACGCTGCGCGGTCCGCTGCGGACCATGGAACGCCATGACATACGCCCGAATCGGGCGAAACGGTCCGACATGGGCCATTTCTAGCACCGGACGCACCCGTTGACTACGCCGGTCCACGAGATGGACGCCACATTTCCCCGCCTCGCAGGTCACATGGCCGGTGTTTCGTCACAGCAGTCCCGCAGGTATCGCACAAGGCTGCCGGGCAGTAGTGCTCGGGCGGACCCGGTGGCCGTGCGCACCGGGTCCGCGAGCCGGGCGGGTGAGGGGGGTTGGGCATCCCGCCCGGGGAGTGCTGGCTTGTGGGGTCCGTCGGGTGCGCGACAACGTTGTCGGATGGTCTTACATGACTCTACCGCCTCAACCGACAACGATGTCAACTCACTTGAGATAGCCCGATCGGGTGACCCCGGCGCACGCCATCCGGCGCGCACGCGGTCTTCCGTGGTAGCCGTGGCGCACGTTACTGTCCCTGCGGCTTGTGCGACCTGTGGTGCGCGACCCGTCCATGAAGGAGGAAGGGCCGCGTGCGTTTCAGACCCCTGTCCCCGCTGCTGTCCCCGCTGCTGGCCGCGCTGCTGGCCGCGCTGCTCACCACCAGCGCCGCCCTCGCCGCTCCCGCCCTCGCGACGCCCGCCGCACTCCCCGATCTCGTCAAGGACCCCACCCGGTACGTCGATCCTCTGATCGGCACCAAGAACGGCGGCGACGTCTTCCCCGGCGCCGTCGTACCCTTCGGCATGCTCTCCTGGAGCCCCGAGAACACCACGGGCGACGCCACCAGGACCGCCGCACCCGGTGGCTACCAGTACGACGCCACCCGCATCCGGGGCTTCAGCCTCACCCACATGTCCGGCACCGGCTGCGCGGGCGGCAGCGGCGACATCCCCTTCTTCCCGTACGCCGGCGAAGTCACCTCGTCCCCGGCGAGCGACACCAAGGACGCCCGCTACGCCTCCGGCTTCACCCACGCCGACGAGACCGCCGAGCCCGGTCACTACACAGTGGGCCTGGCCTCCGGCGTCACCGCCGACCTCACCGCCACCGCCCGCACCGGCTCCGCCCGCTTCACCTTTCCGTCCGGCAAGCCCGCCTCACTGCTGGTGCGCACCGCCAGTTCCGAGGTGGGATCGCAGGACTCGTCCGTCACGATCGACCCGGAGAGCCGTACCGTGTCCGGATCCGTCACCTCCGGTAACTTCTGCGGATACCTCGACCCCGAAGGCCAGCGCGCCTACTACACCCTGTACTTCACCGCCCGCTTCGACCGCCCCGTCACAAGCGCCGGCACCTGGCAGGACGACAGGCTGAACCCCGGCGCGCTGACGGCCTCAGGCGGCACCGGCGGCTTCTCGCACGGCGGGCGGCCCGTTGCCGGCAAGGGTGCCGGCGGGTACGTCGAGTTCGCGCCCGGCACCGGACCGGTGCACGTCAAGGTCGGCATCTCCTACGTCAGCAAGGCGGCCGCCGAGGCCAACCTCGCCGCCGAGAACCCGCCGGGCCGCCCCTTCGACGCGGTCCGGGACGCGGCCCGCCGGGCCTGGCGCGAACGGCTCGACGCTGTCCGCGTCGGCGGCGGCACGGACGCCGACCGCACCGTCTTCTACACCGCGCTGTACCACGCGCTGCTGCACCCGAACGTCATCAGCGACGCCGACGGCAGGTACCGGGGGGCTGACGGACGAGTGCATACAGTCGGCGGTGAGCAGGATGTCGCCGACGGTCGACCGCATACCGTTGACGCGAGGCGAGATCCTGCCGACGGTCGACCGCATATCGTCGACGCGAGACGGGATGCTGCAGACGGGCCACCGTATACGGTCGACAGCCGACGGCATGCCCAGTACGGCACCTTCTCCGGCTGGGACGTCTACCGCGACCAGGTGCAGCTGCTCACCCTGCTCGACCCGCGCACCGGCTCCGACATCGCCCAGTCGCTGTACGAGCTGGCCCGGCAGAACGGCGGTACCTGGGACCGCTGGCTGCACGGCGCGAGCGGCACCCATGTCATGAACGGCGACCCCTCGCCGACCGCGCTGGCCGGCATCCGTGCCTTCGGCGGCACGGACTTCGATCTGCGCGGTGCGCTGGACTCGCTGGTCGAGGCGGCCACCGTGCCGACCGAACAGGACCTGTCCCCGGCGGGCAAGCCGGTGCTGTCCGCCGGCCAGCGGCCCTCGCTGGACAAGTACCTGAAGCTGCACTACATGCCGAGTGTCTCCAACGCCTGGGGCGGCGCCGCCGAGACCCTGGAGATGTCCACGGCCGACTTCTCGGTCTCCCAACTCGCCGCAGCGGCGGGAGAGAAGGACACGGCCGCCGCCTTCGCCCGTCGCGCCCAGTGGTGGCAGAACAACTTCGACATCGCCGCCGACCCGAGCGGCGGTTACGTCGCCGACCGCAAGGCCGACGGCAGCTGGGTCACCGGCTTCACCCCGGACACCGGCAACGGCTTCGTGGAGGGCACGGCAGCCCAGTACACCTGGATGGTCCCGCACGATCCGGCGGGCCTGTTCGCCGCGCTGGGCGGCAGGGGCAAGGCGCTCGCCCGGCTCGACGACTTCTTCCACGACGACAGTGGCGGCTGGGCCTTCACCGGTCACGGCGGTACCAAGTCCGAGCTGGACAACGAGCCGTCGGTCAACGTCCCCTACCTGTACGACTACGCGGGCGCCCCGTACCGGACGCAGGAGACCGTACGGGCCGCGATGCGGCAGCTGTGGTCGGCCGGGCCCGGCGGCATCCCCGGCAACGACGACCTCGGCGCGATGTCGTCCTGGTACGTCTTCTCGGCCCTCGGCATGTACCCGCAGGTGCCCTCCCGCGCCGAACTCGTCCTCGCCTCCCCGCTGTTCGAGCGGGTGGAGATCAGCCGGCCGCAGGGCAACGACATCTCCCTCCGTGCGACCGGTGCGGCGGCCGACGCACCGTACATCCATTCCCTGAAGGTCGACGGACGGGCCAGCGACCGCCCCTGGCTGCCGGCGTCCTTCGTCCGCGACGGCGGCCGGCTCGACTACACCCTGTCCGCCACCCCCGACCGCGCGTGGGGCGCCGACAGTCCGCCGCCGTCCTTCCGCGAGGGCGAGCAGCCCTACCAGATCGGCGTCGGCCCCACCGCCGCCACGCTCGCACCCGGTGACAGCACCCGGACCACCGTTCGCGCGCTGTCGCTGACCGGCGGCACCGGTCCGGAGGTGCGCTTCCGGGTGGACACCCCGGCCGGCGTCACGGCAGCCCCCGCCGAGGGCACGGTCTCCGGCGGTGTCCAGGAGATCACCCTCACCGTGGCCAAGGGTGCCGCACAGGGCTTCGCCGACGTCAAGGTCACGGTGAGCTCGGGCGACACCTCGTACGAGCAGCCGGTCTTGCTCACCGTGGCCGCCCCCGGCTCCCTGCTCGCCGCCTACAACAGCACCGGCGTCTCCGACGACGCGGGCGACCACGACGAGGCCGACTACGACGGCGGCGGCTGGAGCTACTCCCGTCAGGCCCTCGCGGCGGCCGGCCTGACCCCGGGCGGGCAGGGCGCCGTCGAGGGCCTCACCTTCAGCTGGCCCACCTCGCCCGACGGCCGCCCGGACAACGCCACGGGAGCCGGCCAGACCATCGAACTCCCCGCCCCGGCGGCGCAGTTGTCCTTCATCGGCAGCGCGGTCAACGGCAACCGGCAGGACAGGGCGACCGTCACCTACACCGACGGCAGCACCGACACCGTCGACCTGTCCTTCACCGACTGGACCGTCGGCGGTGGAGGCGGCACGGTCCAGTACGGCAACCGGGTCGTCGCCAAGACCGCGTACCGCAATGTCGCGGGCGCCGGCCAGGACCCGGTTTTCGCCTACGTCTTCGCCACCAGGCCGTTCACCGCCCCCGGCGGAAAGGCCGTGCCGAGCGTCCGGCTCCCGCACGACGACGACCTGCACGTGTTCACCCTGGCCACGCACTGAACCGCGCGCCGTCAGGCCAGCAGCTCCACCTCCGCCAGCGTCGACTCGCCGTCCAGGACGAGCCGGTACTTCGCGTACGTGCCCGGCGTGGCGATGGTGAACGCCCGGGTCTGGCGGTCCCAGGCGAAGCTCTCGCCGGAGCGGTGGTCCAGGGTCTGCCAGGTGGTGCCGTCCGTGGAGCCCTGGAGGGTCCAGCCGGTCGGCGCCCTGGTGTGGTCGGCCGACGAGGTCAGTGTGTACTGGACGGGCCGCACGGCTTCGTCGACCGGCAGGTCCACCGAGGTGACCGTCGCGTCCGTCGCCGACGTGTTGTCGAAGAGCGGTCCGTCCCCCTTGAGGACGTCCGCCCGGGGCACCGGCACCTGGTCGTCCTGGGTGACGGAGACCGGGGCGGCGTTCTTGCCCGTGCCCCACGTCGACGGCCGGGCGCCCATGGAGAACTCCAGCACCCCGCCCTGGGACAGCAGCGAGTGGGGGAGCGAGGTGGACGTCCAGGGGCGGCCGTTGAACGTCACACCCTGGATGTAGACGTTCTTCGCGTTGTTTCGCGGTGCCTTGACGACCAGGTCACGGCCGTTCTCCAGGTGCACGGTGACCTTCGTGAACAGGGGGGAGCCGATGGAGTACTCGCCACTGCCCATCACCAGCGGGTAGAAGCCGAGCGCCGAGAACAGATACCAGCCCGACTGCTCTCCGTTGTCCTCGTCACCGTGGTAGCCCTGCCCGATCTCGCTGCCGGCATACAGCCGGGAGAGGATCTCGCGGACCGCCGCCTGTGTCTTCCAGGGCTCGCCGGCCGCGTCGTACATGTACGGCACATGGTGTGCGACCTGGTTGGACTGTCCGAGCATGCCCATCCGCACGTCCCGTGCCTCGGTCATCTCGTGGATGACCCCGCCGTAGGAGCCGACGAAGTTCGGGGAGGCCGTCTCCGGGGTGGAGAAGTACTCGTCCAGCTTCTCCGCGAGGCCCTGCCGGCCGCCGTACAGGTTGGCCAGGCCCCGGCTGTCCTGCGGGGCGGTGAAGGCATAGCCCCAGCCGTTGGTCTCCGTGTAGTCGTAGCCCCACACGCGCGGGTCGTACGTCGAGGAGTCCAGCCGCCAGTTCCCCTTCTCGTCGCGGCCCTGGAAGAAGCCCGCCTTGGCGTCGAACAGGTTCACATAGTCCCGGGCGCGGTTGAGGAAGTACGCGGACTCCTCCTTGTAGTGCTTCTCGCCGGTCTTCCGGTACAGGGCCTCGCCCATTCTGGCGATGCCGTAGTCGTTGACATAGCCCTCCATCGCCCAGGACAGGCCCTCGGTGGTGGCGGTGCCGGTGTAACCGAGGAACGGTGAGGTGCTCATGCCCTTGCGGCCCACGCCCGACATCGGCGGGACCACGGTCGCGTTCTTCAGGGCCGCGTCGTAGGCGGCCTTCGCGTCGAACTTCACGCCCTTCACATACGCGTCGGCGAACGCCACGTCCGAGGAGGTGCCGGTCATCAGGTCGGCGTAGCCGGGGGAAGACCAGCGCGAGGTCCAGCCGCCGTCCTTGTACTGCTGCACGAAGCCGTCGGCCATCTCGCCCGCCTGGGAGGGGGTCAGCAGGGAGTACGCCGGCCACGTGGTGCGGTAGGTGTCCCAGAAACCGTTGTTGACGTACACCTTCCCGTCGACGATCTTCGCGCCGGTGTGGGTCGGGGTGTCCTGGCTCTGCATCGGCGAGAAGGGAGAGGCGTACTGGTAGGTGTCCCCGACCTTCTCGAAGCCGGAGTTCGGGTACAGGTACAGCCGGTACATGCTGGAGTACAGCGTGGTCAGCTGGTCCTCCGTCGCGCCCTCCACCTCGACCTTGCCGAGCAGCCTGTCCCAGGTGCGCTGCGCCCGCGCCCTGACCGTGTCGAAGGTGGTGCCGTCCGGGATCTCCTGGCGCAGGTTGTCCTTGGCCTGGTCGACGCTGATCAGCGAGGTCGCCAGGCGCAGGGTCACGGTGTGGTCGGCGCCCGCGTCGAAGCGCAGATAGCCCTTCACCCCGCTCGACCCGCCGTCCGTCACCGGCTTGTCGAACGTGCCGTACACGAACAGCCGGGTGGCGCCGGTCGACAGGCCCGACTTCACGTCCGAGTAGCCGGTGACGGTCCCGTGCTCCTTGTCGAGGGTCAGCCCCGCCTGCTCGGTGACGTTGTCGAACAGCACGCTCGTGTCGTCGCCGGGGTAGGTGAAGCGCAGCACCGCCGCATGGTCGGTCGGGGTCATCTCGGCTCGGAGACCGTTTTCGAAACGCACTCCGTAGTAGTACGGCCGCGCGGTCTCGTTCTCGTGCCGGAACGGCAGCTCGCGTGCCGTCCGGCCGGTGTCCGGGGTGCCGGCGGCGGCCGACGGCATCACCTGGAAGGTCTGCCGGTCTCCCATCCACGGGCTCGGCTCATGGCTCGCGCTGAACGCCTGGATCGTCGGCAGGTTGTCGTCGTTGTTCGCACGTGCGTACTCGTACAGCCAGCTCAGCGAGGACGCGTTGGTCACCGGCGTCCAGAAGTTGAAGCCGTGCGGCAGGGCCGTGGCGGGGAAGTTGTTGCCGCGCGAGAAGCTGCCGCTGGAGTTGGTGCCGCGCGTGGTCAGCGCGTAGTCCGACAGATGTGCCTTCGGCTTCTCGGGCGGTGCGGGCTTGAGCGCTATGTCGTCGATCCAGCCGCGGAACTTCGCCGGCCCGGCGGGGGAGTCGTACCCGACCAGGATCCGGTCGACCGTCTTGCCGGCCGCGACCTGGCCGATCCGGGAGACCACGTTGTTCCACTGGTTGACGTACAGCGACTTCGACGTGCCCTGCCCGCGCGGGGACAGCGGGAAGCCGTGCTGGTCCAGTGCGCCCAGGTCACTCAGATAGGTGCCGTCCGTGAAGGCCAGGTCGAGGGAGACGTTCGTGGAGTCGTAGTCCCGGTCGCCGTCGGCCATCGACGGGAAGATGCGGTACGACAGCCGGGTGTCGCCGGCGACCTTCACGTTCACGTCGAAGACCTTGTTGTACGAGTACGCCCGGCCTTCCGCGGTGTGCCGCCCGGCGTAGCGCAGCGCCCTCTTTCCGGTGAAACCGGCCCGCGCCTTGGCCGTCGGCGAGCCGGTCGGACCCTTGTCGACCAGGGTCAGCATGTCCTGCGGCACCGGGTCGCCCCCGCCGCCGGTGGAGAACTGGACGTCGGCAAGCTGCAGGATGTCCGAGGCGCCGTTGTTCTGCGTGACCTCCAGCCGGAAGTGCTGGTACACGGCGGGTTCGGCCAGGTCGTAGGACTTGGTCCGGAAGCGCTCGGAGAAACTCTCGCCCGAGCGGGTGTCGAGGGTCTTCCAGTCCTTGCCGTCGGTGGAGCCGAGCAGCGTCCAGTCCTTCGGGTCGCGCTCGGCGTAGTCGTTGGCCGAGGTCAGCGCGTATGTCACCAGTTTGATGGGCTTGTCCAGGTCGAACTCGACCCAGCCGGTGGGCTCGAAGGTCAGCCACTTGGTGCCGGGCTCGCCGTCCACCAGGTTCTCCTTCACCTCGCCGGCGCCCGCGTTCTCGCCGCTCGCCCGGACATCGGTGACATGGTCGGTGACATTGCCCGGAATGCCGGTGCTGTAGCCGCCGTCGACGCCGGAGGCGCGCCGGGTCCCGTCCGGCCCGGTGTCCACGGTGTTCAGCCAGTCCGGTGCCGGATCGCCCGTCTCGAACGAGGATGCGAACTCCTGGTCTGCCGGGGCCCCCCGTGCAGGCAGGGCGACCGCCGCGCCCTGTGCGCCGACGGCCATGACAAAGGCGGCCGTGAGGACGACCGCCGGACCCCATCTGTGCCGAGTTCTCCGCTGCATCTACGGATTCCCCTCCTGCGCCCCCTGCGGACAACGTTGTCAACTTCGGGACGCAGGAACCAGTAGGGCGTCAAGTGGCCCGTGATGTCAAGGGCGTTGGGTGTGGCATTCAGGGACTTATGTCGCGACCTTTTCCGCCAGGCCGGGCACAGGTCGCTCATATGTCCGGGAGGTCTCAACTCGGAAAAGACCCATGGCGAACCCTGCATTCGATCTTGCTCAGCCGACCGAAAGTGGACTATACCTGTCGGCGTTTCCTGCACGACCCTGCACGACCCTGCACGACCCAGCACTACCCGACCGCGGTGCCGGGGAGGATCCGGTTCACCGCCTGAGTCCTGGAGAAGGCGAGGACTTGAGCATGGGATCCACCTCGAACCACGGTGCCGAAGGTGTCGGCCGGCGGGATCTGATCAAGCGGTCCGCCGCGCTCGGCCTGGCCGCGGGCCCCGGCATGGGCCTGCTGTCGGCCTGTGCGAGCAGCGGCGGGGGCGGCCAGAAGAAGGACAAGGCGGGCAAGAAGACCGCCAAGAACCCGCTCGGGGTCAACGAGACCGTCAAGATGGAATTCGTCCTCTTCGACGGCGGCTTCGGCAAGGAGTACGCCCAGGACGCGGTGAAGATCTACGAGAAGGACTTCCCCAAGGCCACGGTGAAGTTCTCCGCCACCCAGAAGATCCAGTCCACCCTGCAGCCCCGCTTCAACCAGGGCAACCCGCCGGATCTCATCGACAACTCCGGCGCCGAGCAGATGGACATGGGTGTGCTGGTCGGCAAGGACCAGCTGGCCGACCTCACCCCGCTGCTGGACGCGCCGTCGTACGACGACCCGAACAAGAAGGTCCGCGACACGCTGCGCCCCGGCATCGTGGAGATGGGCCAGTTCGACGGCAAGCCGGTCTGGATCCTCTACTACGCCTACACGGTGTACGGCGTCTGGTACTCGCAGAAGGCCCTGGACTCGCTCGACGAGAAGTACCCGCAGACCTGGGACGAGATGCTCAAGGTCTGTGAGAAGGCCAAGAAGAAGGGCATGGCGGGCTGGACGTACGCGGGCAAGTACCCGTACTACATCCCCTTCTCGCTCTACCCGATGATCGGCAAGGTCGGCGGGCGCGAGGTGCTCGACGCCATCGACAACCTGGAGCCGAACGCCTGGAAGCACCCGGCCGTCAAGGCCTGCTTCGAGGCGTACTACGAGCTGTACAAGAAGGGGTACATCCTCCAGGGCACCCCGGGCCTGGACCACATCCAGTCGCAGACCGCCTGGGCCAAGGGCAAGGCGCTGTTCATCCCGAACGGCTCCTGGGTGGAGAACGAGTCGGCCAATGTCATCCCGGCCGGCTTCGACCTCGCCGTCTCGGCGCCCTCCGGCCTCGACGGCTCCGACAAGATGCCGTTCGGCACCATCTGGGCCTCCGGCGGTGAGCCCTTCATCGTGCCGGCCAAGGCCGCGAACGCCGAGGGCGGCATGGAGCAGCTGCGCATCATGCTGTCCGAGGCGTCCTCGAAGAACTTCACGGCCAAGGTGAAGTCGCTGACCGCGTACAACGGCGGCACCACCGGCGTCACTCTCACCCCCGGCCTGAAGTCGGGCGTGGCGGCGCTGAAGCTGGCCGGATCCAACGTGGTGAATCCGCGGCTGCAGGACTGGTACGTGCAGCTGCAGAAGGAGAAGATCGGTGTCGCCGGGCTCGGCGAGATGATGGCCGGCCGGCTCACCCCGGCCGAGGCCATCAAGAAGATCCAGTCATTCGCCGACGAGGCGGCCAAGGACACCTCCATCAAGCACTACAAGCACCAGTAACCAGCACCCTTTCAACGCACCGGAGTGGCGATGCAGCACGGCAAGTACCGGTTCATCGTGGGGTTTCTGGTTCTGCCCCTGGGACTGTACGCGCTCTTCGTGGTGTGGCCGTTCATCCAGTCCATCTACTACTCGTTCACGGACTGGACCGGTCTGAGCCCCGAATTCAAGATGGTCGGCTTCGACAACTACAAGAGGATGCTCGACGACGACATCTTCTGGAAGTCGTTGCAGCACAGTCTGCTGTTCGCCCTGGTGCTCCCGCTGGTGACGATCAGTCTGGCGCTGTTCTTCGCCTTCATGATCAATGTGGGCGGACGCCGGAGAAGGGGCGGCCCCGTGATCTCGGGTGTCCGGGGCTCGTCCTTCTACAAGATCGTGTACTTCTTCCCGCAGGTGCTCTCCATCGCGATCGTCGCACTGCTGTTCCAGTTCGCGTACAACCCGGACAGCGGCGCGATCAACTCACTCCTGCGCGGGATCGGCCTCGACCACGTCCAGCCGCTGTGGCTGGGCGACCCGGACCTCGCGCTGTGGTGCGTGATGGCCGTGCTGGTGTGGTCCACGGTCGGTTTCTTCGTGGTCCTGTTCTCGGCGGGCATGGCCTCCATCCCGGCCGAGCTGTACGAGGCGGCCCTGCTGGACGGTGCGAGCCGCTTCGCCACCTTCTTCCGGATCACCCTGCCGCTGCTGTGGGACACCGTGCAGTCCGGCTGGGTCTACATGGGCATCCTCGCGCTCGGCGCCGAGTCGTTCGCGGTCGTACAGATCATGACGACCGGACCGGGCGGGCCCGACTACTCGACCACGGTGATGGTCCTGTACGTGTACCAGAAGGCGTTCCGGGACGGTCAGGCCGCCTACGCCACCACCATCGGCGTCGCCCTGCTCGTGGTCACGCTCGCCTTCGCGGCGATCGTGATGCGGCTGGGCCGTCGCGAGCGGCTGGAGTTCTAGAAGCGATGAAGACGACCGAGACCCCCGCCCCGCTGCCGGCCGAGTCCGGGGCCACCGTCTCCAAGACCGACGCACCGGCCGCGCGGCCCGCCCGGCGGAAGAAGGAGGGCGGTGTCCTCAACGTCTTCTCCCACGGCGTGCTGGTCATCTGGGCGGTGATGGTGGTCATGCCGCTGCTGTGGGCGGTGATGACATCCTTCAAGGACGACAGCTCGATCTTCGGCTCGCCCTGGTCGCTGCCGGACAAGCTGCACTTCGACAACTGGTCGCGGGCCTGGACCCAGGCCAACATGAGCGACTACTTCCTCAACACCGTCCTGGTGGTCGGGGGCTCGCTCATCGGCACCCTGGCGCTCGGCTCCATGGCGGCCTATGTCCTCGCCCGCTTCGACTTCCCGGGCAACCGGTTCATCTACTACCTGTTCATCGGCGGCATGAGCTTCCCGATCATGCTCGCGCTGGTCCCGCTGTTCTACGTCGTGAACAACATGGGCCTGCTGAACACGATCCACGGCCTGATCCTCGTCTACATCGCGTACTCGCTGCCGTTCACCGTCTTCTTCCTCACGGCCTTCTTCCGCACCCTGCCCACCTCGGTGGCGGAGGCGGCTTTCGTGGACGGCGCTTCGCACACGCGTACGTTCTTCCAGATCATGCTGCCCATGGCCAAGCCGGGCCTGATCAGCGTCGGGATCTTCAACTTCCTGGGCCAGTGGAACCAGTACATGCTGCCCACGGTCCTCAACACCGACCCCGACAAACGCGTCCTCACCCAGGGCCTGGTCCAGCTGGCCGTCAGCCAGGGCTACAAGGGTGACTGGTCCGGCCTCTTCGCCGGCCTGGTGATGGCCATGCTGCCGGTGCTGGGGGCGTACATCGTCTTCCAGCGCCAGGTCGTCCAGGGCCTGACCGCGGGGGCGCTGAAGTAGCGCCGCGACCCCCGGCGGGTGACGCCCCGCGTCCGTCCGTACGCACGCCGTCCCGGTGCCCGGGGCGGCGTGCCCGTGTCTGTGACGGGTACCCGGAAACGGTTCAACCTCTTGACGTAAGCAACCCCGAACGGCTCAGCTTAGAGTTCACTAGTTGGACATACGCGGGGCCTCGCCGAAGCGGCCCCGCGCTCAGGAGGTCGTCGTGGAGACTCCAGGGTCGCAGTCGTCGCTGCACCGAGCCAACCTGGAGCGGGTCGTACGGGCCGTGCGCCTGGCCGGGTCCCTCACGCAGGCGGAGATCGCGCGGACGACCGGTCTGTCCGCCGCGACCGTCTCCAACATCGTGCGGGAGCTGAAGGACGGCGGAACCGTCGAGGTCACGCCCACCTCGGCGGGCGGGCGCAGGGCGCGCAGCGTCAGTCTCAGCGGGGACGCCGGGATCGTGATCGGTGTCGACTTCGGGCACACCCACCTGCGCGTGGCGATCGGCAACCTCGCCCATCAGGTGCTGGCCGAGGAGGCCGAGCCGCTGGATGTCGACGCCTCCGCCGCGCAGGGCTTCGACCGGGCGGAAGAGCTGGTCAGCCGCCTGATCGCGGCCACGGGCGTGAACCGGTCCAAGGTGGCCGGCGTGGGGCTCGGCGTGCCGGGTCCGATCGATGTGGAGTCGGGCACGCTGGGGTCCACCGCGATCCTGCCGGGCTGGGGCGGCACCAAGCCCGCCGAGGAGCTGCGCGAGCGGCTCGGCGTGCCCGTGCACGTGGACAACGACGCCAACCTCGGCGCCCTCGGCGAGCTGGTCTGGGGCGCCGGCAAAGGCGTCCGGGACCTGGCGTACATCAAGGTCGCCAGCGGTGTCGGCGCCGGTCTGGTGATCGACGGGAAGATCTACCGCGGCCCGGGCGGCACGGCCGGAGAAATCGGACATATTACACTCGATGAATCCGGCCCGGTCTGCCGTTGCGGGAACCGCGGCTGCCTGGAGACCTTCGCGGCCGCACGCTATGTGCTGCCGCTGCTCCAGCCCGGCCACGGCCCCGACCTGACCATGGAAGGCGTCGTACGGCTGGCCAGGGACGGTGACCCGGGCTGTCGTCGGGTGATCGCCGACGTCGGCCGCCACATCGGCAGTGGAGTGGCCAATCTCTGCAACCTTCTGAACCCGAGCCGGGTGGTCCTCGGCGGTGATCTCGCCGAGGCCGGTGAGCTGGTGCTCGGGCCGATCAGGGAGTCCGTCGGCCGCTACGCCATCCCCAGCGCGGCGCGCCAACTGTCCGTTCTTCCGGGGGCACTTGGCGGTCGCGCCGAGGTGCTCGGAGCGCTCGCCCTCGCCCTCAGCGAGATGGGCGATTCGACGCTCTTGGACGGGTCTGTCGCCGGTGGGCTGCCCACTGCGGCCCCCGTCTTCACTTAGAGAACGGATGGCACCGTTGCCATCTCGTTAAGGATTTACTTCTTGACGTCGCACGTGTGGCCGAGTTGACTTCCAGCCACCTCGGCCGCAACGACGCGGCCTCGTCAGGGAGGTTTCTGAATTGAACGCACGTATGCGTCGTGCCGCCGTTGCCGTTGCCGCCGGGGCCATGGCGGTCTCGCTGGCCGCCTGTGGCAGTGCCAAGGAGGCGAAGGGCGGCAGCTCTTCCTCCTCGTCGCCGAAGAAGGGTGACGACATCAAGGTCGGTCTCCTGCTTCCGGAGAACAAGACCGCGCGTTACGAGAAGTTCGACAAGCCGCTGATCGAGAAGAAGATCAAGGAGCTGACGAACGGCAAGGCCACCTTCTCGTACAACAACGCCCACCAGGACGCGAACCTGCAGGCCCAGCAGGTCGACACCATGATCACCAACAAGGTGGACGTCCTGATCGTGGACGCGGTGGACGCCAAGGCCATCCAGAACTCCGTGCAGAAGGCCGTGGACCAGGGCATCAAGGTCGTCGCCTACGACCGCCTCGCCGAGGGCCCGATCAGCGCCTACACCTCCTTCGACAACGAGAAGGTCGGCGAGACCCAGGGCCAGGCCCTGCTGAAGGCGCTGGGCAGCAAGGCCACCAAGTCCTCCAAGATCGTCATGGTCAACGGCTCGGTCACCGACCCGAACGCCGCCCAGTTCAAGGCGGGCGCCCACAAGGTCCTCAACGGCAAGGTGACCATCGCCAAGGAGTACGACACCAAGGAGTGGTCGCCGGACAACGCCAACTCCGAGATGGAGGCGGCGATCTCCGCGGTCGGCAAGGACAAGATCGCGGGTGTCTACTCCGCCAATGACGGCATGGCCGGCGGTATCATCACCGCCCTCGACGCCGCGGGCATCAAGGTCCCGGTCACCGGCCAGGACGCCGAGCTGGCCGGCGTGCAGCGCATCGTCGCCGGCACCCAGTACATGAGCGTCTACAAGTCGTACCCGCAGGAGGCGAACATCGCCGCGGAGATGGCCGTCGCGCTCGCCCAGGGCAAGCCGCTGGACTCCATCGCCAAGGACAAGGTCTCCAGCACCTCCCAGAAGGACGTCCCCTCGGTGCTCGTCCCGGTCACCTCGCTGACCAAGGACAACATCAAGGACACCGTGATCAAGGACGGCATCTACACCGTCAGCGACATCTGCACCACCGACTACAAGGCGGCCTGCGACAAGATCGGCCTCAAGTAAGCGGCGTCAAGTCCCTTCCCGTACCCGGGCGTTCGTCCTTGAATGCCCGTAGGGAAGCCGACCGACCGCCCCCGGCTCCTCCGGCGTCCCGCGCACTCACACAGCCCCGCAAGCTCGGCGCGGGGCGCCGGACGGAACACCCCCCAATCTTTCTGCACAACCTCCCGCCGGGTCAGGCGGCGAAGGAGATGGTTCACGTGTCCGCTACGCCCGTGCTGGCGTTGCGCGGGGTCTCCAAGCGATTCGGTGCCGTTCAGGCGCTCACCGACGTAGAGCTCGAGATCCACGCCGGTGAGGTGGTCGCCCTGGTGGGCGACAACGGCGCCGGAAAGTCCACGCTGGTCAAGACGATCGCCGGCGTGCACCCCATCGACGAGGGTGTCATCGAGTGGGACGGCAGGCCCGTCACCATCAACAGGCCCCACGACGCCCAGGCGCTGGGCATCGCGACGGTCTACCAGGACCTCGCGCTGTGCGACAACATCGACGTCGTCGGCAACCTCTTCCTCGGCCGTGAGCTGCGGAAGTGGGGCGTCCTGGACGAGGTCGAGATGGAGCGCCGCGCCCGCGAGCTGCTCACCACGCTGTCGATCCGCATCCCCAGCGTCCGTATCCCGATCGCCTCGCTCTCCGGCGGTCAGCGCCAGACCGTGGCCATCGCCCGTTCCATGCTCGGCGAGCCCAAGCTGGTGATCCTCGACGAGCCCACCGCCGCCCTCGGTGTCGAGCAGACCGCCCAGGTGCTCGACCTCGTCGAGCGTCTGCGCGAGCGCGGCCACGCCGTCATCCTCATCAGCCACAACATGGCGGACGTGAAGGCGGTGGCGGACAAGGTCGCCGTGCTGCGCCTCGGCCGCAACAACGGCGTCTTCGAGGTCAAGACGACCTCGCAGGAGGACATCATCTCCGCCATCACCGGCGCCACCGACAACGCCGTGACCCGCCGTGCGGCCCGCACCTCCGGCGCGAACGGGGAGGTTTCCAAGTGAGCATCGACAAGACCTCCGCGAACCTCGACAAGACGCCTTCGCAGGACGAGCACGTCGTCGAGAACCCCGAGGCCGCGTCCGCCTCGGTCACCGCGGTCGACCCGCGCCTGCTGGTGCAGGAAGAGGGCCTGCTCGGCTACTGGCACGAGTTCAAGCGCAAGATGAAGGCCGGTGAACTGGGCTCCCTCCCGGTCATCGTCGGCCTCGCCATCATCTGCGTCATCTTCCAGCTGCTGAACTCCGAGTTCCTGTCCGCGCAGAACCTCAGTGACATCACCGTCACGATGGTCGGCACCGGCATGATCTCGGTCGGCATCGTGTTCGTGCTGCTGCTCGGCGAGATCGACCTGTCCGTCGGCTCCGTCAGCGGCGCGGCCAGCGCCCTCGCGGCCGTCCTCGCCGTCAACCAGGGCTGGCCCGAGTGGGCGGCCGTGCTCCTCGCCGTCGTCGCCGGCATCGCGATCGGCGCGCTGCACGGCTTCTTCTTCGCGGTGCTCGGCGCCCCCGCCTTCGCCGTCACGCTGGCCGGCCTGCTGTTCTGGCTGGGCTTCATGCTGAAGGTGCTGGGCTCGGACGGCACGATCAACCTCGACTCCAACGGCCTGGTCGGCAAGCTGACCACGTACTTCTTCGCCGACGTGGCCGCCGCCTACGGGCTCGCCGTCGTCGTGGTCGCCGTGTTCTTCCTCACCTCCTTCCTCGGCAACCGGCGCCGCGAGGCCGCGGGCATCCCGTTCCGGCCGCTCAGCGACACGATCCTGCGGACCGTACTGCTGGCCGTGGTCTCCTTCGCCGCCGCGTACATGTACAACCAGTACAAGGGTCTGCCGCTGGCCACGGTGATCTTCGTGGCCTTCCTGGTCGGCACGGACTTCGTGCTGCGGCGTACCTCCTACGGCCGCAAGATCTTCGCGCTCGGCGGCAGCGTCGAGGCTTCGCGGCGTGCGGGCATCAATGTCACGGCGGTGCGGATCTCCGTGTTCGCCATCTCCGGTGGCTTCGCGGCGATCGGTGGTCTGTTCCTCGCCTCGAAGATCGCGTCGGCGAACCAGAGCGCCGGTACGGGTGACCTGCTCATGAACGCGATCGCCGCTGCCGTCATCGGTGGTACGTCGCTGTTCGGCGGGCGGGGCCGTACGTGGAACGCGCTGCTGGGTGTGCTGGTGATCGTGTCGATTCAGTACGGTCTGCAGCTGGAGTCCATCGCCGAGCCGGTGAAGTACATGATCACCGCGGCTGTGCTGTTGACCACGGTGGTGATCGACTCGATCACCCGTAAGACGCAGAAGACGGCGGGGCGTGCATAACGCTCACTCGTCGGACCAGTGCCCGGTGCCCGAAAGGTGCCGGGCGCTGTCGTGTCGCGGAAAGCCTGAAGATTAGACTCGGGCGAGCCCGGCGAAAGCTCGATCAGCTCTACTGCAAGGAGGCACGGGTGCCGCTGCTGACCCGCATCAGGGGACCGCGCGATCTGGACCGGCTCAGCCTGGAGGAGCTGGACCAGCTGGCAGAGGAGATCCGGACCTTCCTCGTCCAGGAGGTCTCCAAGACCGGCGGGCACCTGGGCCCGAACCTCGGTGTGGTGGAGCTGACCATCGCCCTGCACCGGGTCTTCGAGTCCCCGAAGGACAAGGTCCTGTGGGACACCGGCCACCAGTCCTATGTGCACAAGCTGCTCACCGGCCGGCAGGACTTCTCGAAGCTGAAGATGAAGGGCGGCCTGTCCGGCTATCCCTCGCAGGCCGAGTCCGAGCACGACGTCATCGAGAACAGCCACGCCTCCACGGTGCTCGGCTGGGCCGACGGCATCGCCAAGGCCAACCAGCTGAAGAAGCGGGACAGCCATGTCGTCGCCGTGATCGGTGACGGTGCCCTCACGGGCGGTATGGCCTGGGAGGCCCTCAACAACATCGCCGACGCCAAGGACCGACCGCTGGTCATCGTCGTCAACGACAACGAGCGCTCCTACGCCCCGACCATCGGCGGCCTCGCCAACCACCTGGCCACGCTGCGCACGACCGACGGGTACGAGCGCTTCCTCGCCCGCACCAAGGAGGTGCTGGAGAGGACCCCGGTCGTCGGCAGGCCGCTGTACGAGACGCTGCACGGCGCCAAGAAGGGCCTGAAGGACTTCATCGCCCCGCAGGGCATGTTCGAGGACCTGGGCCTCAAGTACGTCGGCCCGATCGACGGGCACGACATCGAGGCGCTGGAGTCCGCGCTGGCGCGGGCCAAGCGCTTCGGCGGGCCGGTCATCGTGCACTGCCTCACCGAGAAGGGGCGCGGCTACCAGCCGGCCCTGCAGGACGAGGCCGACCGCTTCCACGCCGTCGGCAAGATCCACCCGGACACCGGCCTGCCGATCGCCAGCTCCGGCGCCGACTGGACCTCCGTCTTCGGTGACGAGATGGTCAGGCTGGGGCAGGAGCGCGAGGACATCGTCGCCATCACCGCGGCCATGCTCCAGCCCGTCGGCCTGGACAAGTTCGCCAAGCAGTTCCCCGAGCGCGTGTACGACGTAGGAATCGCCGAGCAGCATGCCGCCGTGTCGGCCGCCGGGCTCGCGCACGGCGGGGTGCACCCCGTCTTCGCCGTGTACGCCACCTTCCTCAACCGCGCCTTCGACCAGGTCCTCATGGACGTGGCCCTGCACAGGTGCGGGGTCACCTTCGTGCTCGACCGGGCCGGCATCACCGGCACCGACGGTGCCTCGCACAACGGCATGTGGGACATGTCGATCCTGCAGGTCGTCCCGGGTCTCAGGCTCGCCGCGCCGCGTGACGCCGAGCAGGTGCGGGCGCAGCTGCGGGAGGCCGTCGAGGTGACGGACGCGCCGACCGTGGTCCGCTTCTCCAAGGGCGCCGTAGGCCCCGCCGTACCCGCCGTGGGCCGCGTCGGCGGGATGGACGTCCTGCGCGAGCCCGGCACCGACCGGCCCGACGTGCTGCTGGTCTCCGTGGGCGCGCTCGCGCCGATGTGCCTGGAGATCGCCGCCCTGCTCGACAAGCAGGGCATCTCCACCACCGTCGTCGACCCGCGCTGGGTCAAGCCCGTCGACGAGGCCATGGCCCCGCTGGCCGAGCGGCACCGGGTCGTCGTCACCGTCGAGGACAACAGCCGCGCCGGCGGTGTCGGCTCCGCGGTCGCCCAGGCCCTGCGCGACGCGGGCGTGGACGTGCCGCTGCGCGACTTCGGCATCCCGCCGCGCTTCCTCGACCACGCCTCCCGCGGCGAGGTGCTCGCCGAGATCGGCCTGACCGCCCTGGACATCGCCCGCCAGGTCACCGGACTGGTCGCCAGGCTGGACGGCCGGTTCGACCGTACGGCCGACGAGGTGGACTCGGTGGAGCCCGCGCGCGACTGACGCGCGACGCGCCCCCACGGGCCGGTGACGCCACTCCTTGCGGTGGCGGAACCGGCCCGTCTGCGTGAACCTGCCTGTGCCGGGGCATACGCACCCCGACCCTCTCGATCATGTCGGGCCAGGGCGAGTCCCCAAGCGTGGGAGGCACTACGTGAGCAGCGCGCTGTTCAGGACGAAGAACGTCGAGCAGTCCATCCGGGACACCGAGGAACCCGAGCATTCGCTCAAGAAGTCCCTCTCCGCGCTCGATCTGACCGTCTTCGGCGTCGGTGTCATCATCGGCACGGGCATCTTCGTCCTCACCGGACAGGTCGCCAAGAACAACGCCGGTCCGGCGGTGTCCCTGGCCTTCGTGGTGGCCGGCGTGGTCTGCGGGCTGGCCGCCCTCTGCTACGCCGAGTTCGCGTCCACGGTCCCCGTGGCGGGCTCGGCGTACACGTTCAGCTACGCCTCCCTGGGCGAGCTGCCCGCCTGGATCATCGGCTGGGACCTGGTCCTGGAGTTCGCGCTCGGCACGGCGGTGGTGGCGGTCGGCTGGTCCGGCTACATCCGCTCGCTGCTGGACAACGCCGGCTGGCATCTGCCCGGCTACCTGGCCGGCCGGGACAACGCCTCCGGCTTCGGCTTCGACATCCTCGCCGCCGTCCTGGTGCTGGTGCTCACCGGCATCCTCGTCCTCGGCATGAAGCTGTCGGCCCGGATCACCTCGCTCGTCGTCGCCATCAAGGTGGTCGTGGTCCTCATCGTGATCGTCGCCGGTGCCTTCTTCGTCAAGGGCGGCAACTACACGCCGTTCATCCCGCACCCCCAGCCGGTGCCGGCGGGCGGCAACCTCAAAGCGCCGCTCATCCAGCTGATGTTCGGCTGGGCGCCCGCCAACTTCGGCGTGATGGGGATCTTCACGGCCGCCTCGGTGGTGTTCTTCGCGTTCATCGGCTTCGACATCGTGGCCACGGCCGCCGAGGAGACCCGCAACCCGCAGCGGGACATGCCGCGCGGCATCCTCGGCTCCCTGCTCATCTGCACCGTGCTGTACGTGGCCGTGTCCGTCGTCGTCACCGGCATGGAGAAGTACTCCAGGCTGTCCGTGGAGGCTCCGCTCGCCGACGCCTTCAAGGCCGTCGGGCACCCCTGGTACGCCGGGGTCATCAGCTTCGGCGCCGCCGTCGGCCTGACCACGGTGTGCATGATCCTGCTGCTGGGCCAGACCCGGGTGTTCTTCGCGATGAGCCGGGACGGACTGCTGCCGCGCTTCTTCTCGCGCGTCCACCCGCGCTTCAAGACCCCGCACCGGCCGACCATCCTGCTCGGCGTGGTCATCGCGATCGTGGCCGGGTTCACCAGCCTGAGCGAGCTGGCCGAACTGGTGAACATCGGCACGCTCTTCGCGTTCGTCGTCGTCGCGATCAGCGTGCTCATCCTGCGCAGGACCCGCCCCGACCTGCCGCGCGCCTTCCGCACTCCCTGGGTCCCGTTCGTCCCCGTCCTGTCCGTGTGCGCCACGCTGTGGCTGATGCTCAACCTGCCCGCCGAGACCTGGATCCGGTTCGCCGTCTGGATGCTGATCGGCTTCGTCGTCTACTTCCTCTACGGCCGCACGCACAGCCGGCTGGCCCTGCGGGAGAAGGCCGCCCAGCAGACCGCGGGCAACACTCCGTGACGCCGGACGGCGTGCCGCCCCTCCTCGCGGCGCCGGCCCGCGTCACCCGGCTGCCGTCCTTCGTCCGGCCGCTGTGGAACCCGGACGAGGGCCACCTCACCGTACCGGCGCGGCTGCCGGCCCAGGGCGGCCAGCTGTACGACACCGCCGCGAACCGCAAGCCGCCGCTCGTCCCCCGGCGGTACGAGGCGGCGTTCACGGTCTGCGGCTCCCAGACTCCGCTGCGAACGCTCGCGGTCCTCGCCCAGCCGTTCACCACCACCGCGGCGGCGGCCTCACCCACCCGGCGCCGCTGAACAGGGCCGTACGGGCCAGTCGCGGGCTCGGCGGGGACTGTGCGGGGGGTGGGGCGGCCAGCTCGGGAGTGTGGGGGAGCCGGTGGGGTCGGCTCGGGGCTGGGCGGGGTGGTGGCTCCGCTCGGGGCCGTACGGGCCAGTCGCGGGCTCGGCGGGGACTGTGCGGGGGGTGGGGCGGGCAGCTCGGGAGCGTGGGGGAGCCGGCGGGGTCGGCTCAGGGCCGTACGGGCCAGTTGCAGGCTCGGCGGGGACTGTGCGGGGGGTGGGGCGGGCAGCTCGGGAGCGTGGGGGAGCCGGCGGGGCCGGCTCGGGGCCGGGCGGGGTGGCGGCTCCGCTCAGGGCCGTGCGGGTGAGTCGCGGGGCGTGGCTGGGGCCGTGCGGGGAGCGGGGCGGGGTCGGGCTTCGGCCGGGCGGGCCGGTGAGGCGGGCTTCAGCCAGGGGCGTGCGGTGGGAGTGGGCGCAGGTTCAGTTCAGGAGGGTGCGGGGGCCGGTGACCTCGGCGCCGTGGTCGCGGACGCGGCGGCGCAGCTCGCGGTCGGCCGTGACGACCAGGCACGGGCGGTCGCCGGCCGCCGCCGCGAGGTCCACGATGCGGTCGTCCCCGCTGCCGGACGCCTCCTCGATGCGCACCCCGGGCACCGGGGCCACGCCCCGGGCCGCCCCCTCGACCACCAGGACCAGCTCCAGCGGGCCGGGCAGGCCGGCCACGCCAGACCGCGCGAAGGGCACGAGACGGTCACGCAGGCGCTCGGCGGCCCCGCGGCGGTCGCGCCACCAGCCGTCGGGCACCGATCCGACGACGTTCGCGCCGTCGACGATGAGCAGGGGCAGGGGCTCTCCGGCCCCGTCCGTCCCGCTCGTCGCGCCCGAGGTGTCCGTCATGTCACCAACAGCCTTGCTCTGTCGCGTCCGTGGCAGGATCAGTGTGTCACGGGTGTACCGGCCCACCGGCGTGTGATCTCGCCGACCGCGGCAGCCGCCCGCTCGGCGGGACGCCCGCCCGCGCGTACCCCGGGGGAGAACTCGACGTGCAGGAAGGGCACGTGGTCGTCGTCGGCCACCTGGCCCTGCACGTTCGTGCGGCCCTCCAGCGGACAGGAGCGCGCCCAGGCCCGGCACACCTGGAAGCCGTGACCGCGCAGGGCGTCGGCCAGGTCGCGGCCCTCCCGCCGGCCCGCCGACCCGGCGCCGGTGGAGGCGATCACGTCGTAGCCGGGCGCGGCGGAGGCGGCGAAGCCGTGCAGCTGGATCCCGGGCATCCCGCGGCGGGCCAGCTCGGCGCAGATGGCGTGGAAGACGGTGTCCTCGCGGTGCGCCACGTCCGCGGAATTACCGACTCCGGATTTGCGATGTGCACCTGCGATCACCAGGATCCCGCCGGGCGAGCCGCGCAGCACCCGGACGCCCAACTGCTCGGTACCCAGATCGAAGCCGGGGTGCGGGACCTGCACCGACCAGCTCGGGCGGTGGTCCAGATCGAGGTAGACCCGGCCCCAGCCGCGCGGCGTCACGGCGGAGTCGGTGCGGTCGGCCACCTCCGTGTAGCGGTGCCCGGAGGGCCGGTCGAAGACCGTGCGCACCGTGAAGTCCCTTTGCGAAAGGCGCTTTTCCGCTTGGTCGCGGTGGCCGTCCAGCAACAGGCCGACCGCCGCGGCGATGTCCTCGCGGTCGGCCCGGCCGGGATGCAGATACCCCCGGTCGGGGCCGAAGCGGCTTGTGTAGTCCGCCACCTCGCGCGCCAGGTCGACCTGCGCGACGCCCGTCGGGGCGGGCCGGCCGGCATGGCCGGCGCCGTCGCCCTTGGCGCGGAGCAGGGCGGTGAGACCGGCGGCGAGACCGGCGATGACGAGCAGAATTGTTGCGATCGTTATGGCGCGTGAGCGATGGGCTCTCATGGTTGTATCAAGATATCTTGGTGAACAGACGCCGTAGCCGGACCCTGCTGTCCCTGCTGACCCCGCTCTCCCTCCTCGCGGCCACCACCGGCTGCGGTCTCCTCTCGGACGACGCCGGCGGCCAGGGTGGCGGGCGCTCCTTCACCGTCGCCGCCGCCGGAGACATCCTGATGCACCCCGAGCTGGTCGACCAGGCACGCAAGGACGCCAAGCGCACCGGCAAGGGAGTGGACGGCCTGGACTTCGGGCCGATGATGGCGGGCATCAAGCCGCTGATCAGCAAGGCGGACCTGGCGATCTGTCACTTCGAGCCGGTGATGGGCCCGGCGAAGGGCCCCTTCGAGGGCTTCCCGGACTTCCAGGTGCCGCCGCAGCAGGCGAAGACGATCAAGGACATCGGCTACGACACCTGCTCCACCGCCTCCAACCACACCCTCGACCACGGCTACGAGGGCGTGAAGCGCACCCTGGACGCGCTGGACGCCGCCGGTCTGAAGCACACCGGCTCCGCCCGCACCGAGAAGGAGGCGAACACCCCGCTGATCATGGACGTCAAGGGCGTCAAGGTCGCGCAGATCTCCTTCGCCTACGGCTTCAACGAGCCGCACACGCTGCCGAAGGGCAAGCCGTGGCTGGCCAACGAGCAGGATCTGGGCCGGATCAGGGCCGCCGAGCGGCGGGCCCGCAAGGCCGGTGCCGAAGTGGTGATCCTGTCCCTGCACTGGGGCCGCGAGCACCATCCGGAACCGTCCGCCGGGCAGATCTCCTTCGCCCGGCAGATCGCCCGGAACACCGGCATCAACCTGGTCATCGGGCACCACGCGCACGTGGTGGAGCCGATGGAGAAGGTCGACGGCACCTGGATCAGCTACGGCCTCGGAAACCAGATCGCCCGGCACGAGGTGCCGACGGGGCTGACCGAGGAGGGCGTGATCGCCTGGTTCACGTTCACCGAGCGGGGCAAGGGCCACTGGGACGTCCAGCCGCGCTTCGAGCCGACGCTGCTGACGATCCCGCCGGACGCCGAGAACGTCCGGGACGGCGGCACCGCCGACTACTCCGGCGACGACATGCGGGACTACCGCCTGCTGGACGTGCCGGCCGCGCTCCGCGCCGACCACGGCCTGACGGACGCCCAGAAGGCGCGGCTGCGGCTGGCCTTCGAGCGCACCGAGGGCACCCTGCTCAACCGCGGCGCGGCGGCGGACGGACTGAAGCCGCTGACGCCGCTGCCCTAGCCTCATTTGTCCATTTTTGTTTGGTGGTTGAGTGATGTTGCCTAGATCACGTCCGACTTACTGCAACTTAACCCCCCGCTTACATGTCTGAGCTTTCTGGGCGCGGTCTTACCATCCACGCGCCCGGACCGCATTTCCTGAGAGGACGTTCTGTGGCGTCACCGCCCACGGCGCGGCAGCACCGAGCCCGCCGCCGAGCCGACATGTCGCTGATCGGAGGCATCCGCCCGCCGATCGCGGTCCTTTCGGCACTCCTGTTGACGCTCGCCGCCATCACGGCACTCGTGCTGGGCCGTGTCGACGACGCCGGGGTGCCGAAGGCGGTACTGACGTCCCAGCAGCACTTCGCCGAGGACGGCGCCATCGCGCTGCGCGCCTCCATCGACGAGTCCGTCACCGACGTCACCCGCTCCGCCGCGCTGTTCAGCGCCGGGCAGCCGGTCTCCGGCGACGCCGTCCTCGACAAACTCGGCAGCACCTACCAGAAGTGGATGGGCACCGCCGTCGTCGAGATCCGCACCGGCAAGCTGGTCGCGGCCCGCGGCGAGACGGTGCCGCTGACCGACGTGGACCTCTCCGGCCTCAGCGGCGACGACGGACTGGCCCCGCGCATGGTCCGGCTGAAGAACGGCGAGGTGCGCCTGCTCTCCTTCGGCCTGCTGACCTGGCCGGGCAGGCCGCAGCTGCTGCTGGTGGCCTCCAGGAACCTGAAGTTCCCCGGCATCAGCCTCGGCCAGTTCCGCTCCATCGCCGTCGTCGACGCCGGCGGCGCGATCCTCAGCAGCGACGGCATCGCCGACCCCGCGTCGGCCCGCAACAGCACCGACCGCAAGGACCTCACGGCCTCCCGCAAGCAGCTGAAGGACTTCGCCCAGGCGGTGGCCCGGCGGGCGCAGCAGGACCCGCGCAGCAGCAGGGAGCCCGGCAGCGGCGGCTACCAGGGCGTCAGCGGCAGCCTGCTCGGCGGCAAGCTGCTCGGCGACCGGTCCGTCGCCGGATACGCCACCCTCGCCGCGGCCGAGCCCGGCGAGAGAACCACCGCCTCCGGGCTCGGCCTGTCCGTGGTCTCCATGGTCAAGGTGACCGAGGAGTCCGCCCCGGCCGGCTCCCCGGTGTTCGGAGTGCTGGCGGCCGGCGCGCTGCTCGTCGTCGGCGCCCTGGCCGTGGCGGTGCTGCTGGGCACCGTGCAGCGCCCGCTCATCCGGCTGTTCCTGGAGTCCCGCCGGCTCACCCGCGGCGATCTGACCCGGCCGGTCACCGTCCCGGGCCACGGCGAGGCGCACCGCATCGGAGGTGCTCTGGAACGGCTGCGCCGCCAGCTGCTCGGCGAGAGCGCCGAGGCCACCGGCCCGGCCGAGAGCCCACGGGGGCTGCGCCGGGTGGACACGCGGGCCTTCCTCGCGGTCTGCGCGGTGCTCCTGCTGGCCTGGTCGGCACCGCTGATGCTGCTGTTCAACCGCGCGGACAACACGGCCGACGTCCCCCGGCAGCTCGTCAACGACCAGCGCGAACGCACCGACACGCTCAGCGACCGGGTGCGCCGCGCGGTCAACGAGGGCGACGTCGACCTGCAGTCGGTCGCCTCGCTGATCGGCGACAAGACCTCGCCCGAGGCCATGGAGACGGTGCTGGAGGACACCTACAACGAGAACAGGCGCTACCGCTCCCTCTACGTCGTCGACTCCCACGGCGCGATCCAGGCCCGCGAGGGAAAGACGCCCAAGGTGGAGCAGTCCGACCGGGTCTCCGGCAAGCCGGTCCGGCTGCTGGGCCACGGCGGCAAGGAGCCCGTGGTCGTCGCCACCGCCGAGATACCCGGCCGCAACGGCGCCCAGCTGGTCGGCGAGTTCCGCGTGGAGTTCTTCAACGCGCTGCTGACCCGGCCGGGCCTCGGCGTGGTCCGGCTGGTGGACGACCAGCACAAGATCATCGCCGGAAACACCGGCTTCCTCGCCTTCCAGTCGCTGCCCGACGACCACCTGAAGGACCTCGTCGCGGCCAGCGCCCAGCGGCTGGGCAAGAAGCCGCAGCCGAGCGGCGTGCTCTACCGCGAGCACGGGGTGCGGATCGCCGCCGCCGCGCCGTTCTCCGGCAGCGGCACGGCCGAGTCGCTGCACTGGAGCGTGGTCAGCTGGCAGCCCGTCGACCGGCTCGCCATCCCGCAGTACGACGCCCAGAACCGCACCGTCCTCGCCGGTCTGCTCGGTGCCGCCGCGGCCGCCGCCTGTCTGGGCTGGCTGCATATCGTGGTGGCCCGGCCGCTGCGCAGCCTGGCCGACCGGGCCGAAGCGCTGGCCGGAGGCGACCGCAAGACCGTGCTCTTCCCGCAGCACCACGACGAGGTCGGCGCCGTCACCCGCTCCCTGGAACTCATCCGGCAGCAACTGCAGGACCAGCGCCGGCAGCAGCCCGGCCGCACCCTGCCCCCGCCGTCCGCCGGGCAGCAGTCCACGCCACGCCAGGACCCGCCCGGGCAGCGGAGCACGCACCAGGACCCGCCCCGGCAGCCCACGCCCCAGCAGTACACAAGGAACTGATCACCCGTGCTCTTCCTCTACACCGTGCTGCTGGTCTGCTGTGCGATTCTGCTCGCCGCGGGCGTCGTGGAGCAGCGGCGGCACTTCGCCAACCTGGAGAACATCCCCACCCGGGTGCTGGTCAACGGCATCCGCGGCAAGTCCTCCATCACCCGGCTGTGCGCGGGCGCGCTGCGCGGCGGCGACCTGGTGACCGTCGCCAAGACCACCGGCACCGCGGCCCGCTTCATCCACCCGGACGCCACCGAGGAGCCGGTCTACCGCAAGTTCGGCATCGCCAACGTGGTCGAGCAGATCGGCATCGTGCGCCGGGCCGCCGCATACAAGCCGGACGCGCTGGTCATCGAGTGCATGGCCGTCATGCCGGCCCTGCAGGAGATCAACCAGTCCAAGCTGATCCGCTCCACCATCGGCGTGCTGTGCAACGTCCGTGAGGACCACCTCGCCGAGATGGGCCCCACCCTGGACGACGTGGCCCGCTCGCTGTGCCGCTCGATGCCCGAGGACGGCATCTGCGTCACCGCCGAGAAGGATCGTTTCCACATCCTCCAGGAGGAGGCGGACGCCCGTAACTGCAAGCTGATCTACGCCGACCCGGAGACCGTCACCGACGAGGAGCTGCGCGGCTTCAGCTGGTTCACCTTCAAGGAGAACGTGGCCATCGCCCTCACGGTCGCCGAACTCCTCGGTGTGGACCGCGAGACGGCCCTGCAGGGCATGTACGACGCCCCGCCGGACCCGGGTGTCCTCTCCGTCGAGCGCTACCGGACGCACGAGGGCAAGAAGCTGCGCTTCGCCAACGTCTTCGCGGCCAACGACCCCGAGTCGACGCTGATGAACATCAACCAGCTGCTCGACCTCGGCGCCATCCACCGCCCGCTCAACGTGGTCGTCAACTGCCGTCCCGACCGCGTCGAACGCAACGGGCAGATGGGCGAGATCATCCCCGACCTCGATCCCGAGCGGGTCTTCGTCATCGGCCACCCGGCCAAGTCCGCCATCGACGCCATCCCCGCCGAGTTCCGCTCGCGCGCCGTCGACCTCGGTGGCGACAAGCGCGACCCCGGGGAGTTCATGGGCAAGATGCTGGACATGCTCGGCCCGGACTCGTCGATGGTTGCGATCGGCAACATCCACGGTCAGGGCGAGATCCTGCTGGAGCACCTCGCCGAACTGCCGCCGGACGACAGCGCCGACGAACCGGTGGCCGCCACGGCCCCGGCCGGCCGGTCCGAGGCGGCCCCCGCCGTGGTCGAGCACGTCGAGACCATGCAGCTGTACGCGCCCCGCCTCGACCCCTTCCAGGGCTACCCGGAGGCGTACGAGTCCCGCTACGCCCAGCAGCCGTACATCCAGCCGCTCCCCGCCCAGCGGGCGGCTGCAGACCCGTACCCGCAGGGGGAGCGGACGAGTCAGGCGCCGTACGACCGGACGTACGCCCACGACACATGGACGCAGCCGCAGCCGCAGTCGCACGACGGCGACCGGCCCGCCCCCGCCGTCCCGCAGGAACCCGCGGACAGCGGCCGGACGCCCGAACAGGCCGCGCCCCGCGGGCTGTTCGAACCCCGCGTCCCGCCCCAGTCTTCCGCCGACGACAGCCAGCAGTGGCACAGCCCAGGAGAACAGCGTTGATCCCCTCCGTCCTCACCCCCGAGATCGCCGCGATCGGCATCGGCCTGGGCCTGATGTTCTCGCTCATGTGCTACCTGACGACCAATCTGTCGCCGGGCGGCATGATCACCCCGGGCTGGCTCGCGCTCACCCTCATCGAGGACCTCCAGCGCGCCGCCCTGGTCATCGGCGTGACCGTGCTGACGTACCTCGCCACGCTGCTCATGCAGAAGTTCGTGATCCTGTACGGCAAGCGGCTGTTCGCGGCCGTCGTGCTCAGCGGCGTGCTGATCCAGGCCACCGTGATCATCGTGCTGCAGATGGAGTTCCCGCTGCTGTACGCGAACCAGACGCTCGGCTTCATCGTCCCCGGCCTGATCGGCTATCAGCTGGTCCGTCAGCCCAAGGGCGCGACGCTGCTGTCCGTCGCGTCGGTCTCGCTGGCCACCTATGTGGTCCTGACCGCCGGCATCCTCCTGGGCGCCATGCCGACCGCCTGAACCCTTCCGTACCTCACGTACCCCTGGAGCCTCCACCATGCCGAAGCGCAAAGGCCGGCCCGTCCTCCACGCGGCGACGGTCCTGGCGCTGCTCGCGGGCAGCGCGTACTTCACCTACGAGCTGCGCAAGGACGAGCAGGCGAAGCTCCCGGCCGCCCAGACGATCACCGAGAACCTGCAGAGCTCGGGCAAGGCGACCGGCAAGCAGACCTGGGAACGGCTGAACAACCCGGCGCGCTCGGTGCTGCGCGACGGCAAGGGCGCCGTCATCGCCACCTTCACGGACGGCGCCCGTACGGCCACCCTCAAGGGCCCGACGCGGACCTTCACCGAACCGGCCAACACCACCACCAAGGTGGTCACCGACGACTGGGTCCGGCTGATGCCGGACACCTGGGCCAAGGGTGCCGAGAAGCAGCAGTGGTTCAAGGACTGGTTCAAGCAGTACTACGGCAGCGAGGAGGACGACGTCTTCGCCTTCGCCTTCTCGTACATCCAGGGCGCGCCGGTCAAGAAGGACGACCAGGGAGTCCAGTACGCGGGCCATGCCACCTACGGCCCCCTCAGGGCCGACGGCGTCGACCGCTACGAACAGACCGACTTCTACGACTACCTGGGCATCCCGTACACCTTCCGGGACGGGGTGACGATGTACCCGCAGAAGGACCGGCTGCGCGCCGTGGACTGCTCCGGCTATCTGCGGCTGGTCTACGGCTACCGGGCCCGCTACCCGCTGATGTCCGACAACACCCACGGCGACGGGCTGCCGCGCACCGCCGACGGCATGGCCCGCGGCAAGGAGGGCGTCGACATCATCAAGCTCCAGGGGCCGAGCCCCTGGTATGTGCAGCCGAAGAACATCGACGTCCTGCAGCCCGGCGACCTGCTGTTCTTCAAGATGGACCACCGCACCGCCAACCACATGGACCACTCCGCGATCTACCTCGGCCCGGACACCGAGGGCCACAAGGTCTTCATCTCCAGCCGCAAGGAGCAGAACGGACCCACCATCGGCGACCAGGGCGGTGTCTCGCGCCTCGACGGCAACGGCTTCTACGCCAAGCTGTTCCGCAGCGCGAAGCGGCTGTGAGCAGGCGGGCGAGGGCCGCTGCCGGCCCACGGCTTGGAGTGATCCGGTGAACGGCGACTGGCTCCTGCGCGGCCGTGACGGCCGGCTCAGTGTCTACCAGCTGTCGGGCGACGCCGTCCTGGTGCGGGCGGAGCGCGAGCCCGGCGGCCCCTGGACCGAACCGCGGAGGGTGGGCGGCGATCAGCGGCTGCATCCCTCGGCCGGTGTCGGCCGGGGCACGGACGGCTATGCCCATCTGGTGGCCTGGCGGCCCACGGCCGAGGGCGAGTCGGGCCTGGTGCACTCCACGCACTTCCGCCCGTTGCTCGCGCCCCTGGACTGGAACCCGATCGGTCATCCGAAGAAGAAGGGCGACCGTACGGGCACACCGGCCGTCACCGTCGACGCGCAGGGCCGCGCCCATGTGTTCGTCCGCAACAACGGCGCGGGGGTGCACCACATCGTCCAGGTGGAGAAGGGCGGCTGGGAGCCCTGGAGGGACCTGCGGGGCAGCAAGGTCCAGGACGGCCTGGCGGCGGTGACCGGGGAGTCCGGCAGGGTCGAGGTGTACGCGGCCGTTCCCGACGGCATCCTGCACTGGCGCCAGGAGGAGCCGGGCGCCCGGCCGGTCATGCAGGAGCCGCTGAAGGCCCCGGTCCGCCCCGGCACACTGCGCGCCCTCGTGACCTCACCCGAGAGCACGACGGTCTTCTTCACGGACATCTCGGGGGACCTGTGCGCCTGGCGCCCCGGCGGCAAGCCGGCGGTCCTCCTGCCCGCGGCGGGCCCCGGCCCGGTCGCGGCGGTCCGCTGCGAACTCGACGGCCACGACTGCACCCTGCTCGCCCAGCGCTCGGAGAGCGGGCGCGTCGCCTTCGCCGCCTATCCGACCGAACTGGAGTCGGCGGGCGCCTGGTGGACCGAGTCGGGCCCGCGCCTGCCCGTGGACGCGACGGTGTCCCTCAGCACGGATGCCGACGGCCGGGTGACGGCGGCGACGTTGTCCCCGTCCACGGGCCAACTCCTGCTGACCCGCCGCAAGGACGAGCCGGGGCTTGCGCTGGAGGCGTGGCGGCAGGTCTGAGCCGCCCGGCCGCACGCCTGCCGTGTCCCCTGGTTCGCGCTCCGACCCGGCACGCGCAAACGCCGGGTGCCCGCACCCCGACAGGAGTACGGGCACCCGGCGTTCACCGGTCCAGCGTTACGCCGGCACGCTCGCGACGCCCGGGGCCAGGAACTTCTTGCCGTTCACCCGCTCCGAGACGCCCTCGCGGTCCAGGTACGGCGTGATGCCGCCCAGGTGGAAGGGCCAGCCGGCGCCCGTGATCAGGCACAGGTCGATGTCCTGGGCCTCGGCGACGACGCCCTCGTCGAGCATGAGCCCGATCTCCTGCGCCACCGCGTCGAGCACCCGCGCCCGCACCTGCTCCTCGGTCAGGACGACATCGCCCTGCTTCAGCAGCGCGGCGACCTCCGGGTCCAGCTCCGGCTTGCCGCTGTCGTAGACGTAGAAGCCGCGCTTGCCCGCCTTGACGACGGCCGCGAGGTTCGGGGAGACCGTGAAGCGGTCCGGGAAGGCCCGGTTGAGGGTCTCCGAGACGTGCAGGCCGATCGCGGGGCCGACCAGCTCCAGCAGCACCAGCGGGGACATCGGCAGACCGAGCGGCTCGACGGCCTTCTCGGCGACCTCGACCGGGGTGCCCTCGTCGATGACGTTCTGGATCTCGCCCATGAAGCGGGTCAGGATGCGGTTCACGACGAACGCCGGGGCGTCCTTGGTCAGGACCGCGGTCTTCTTCAGCTTCTTGGCGACGGCGAACGCGGTGGCCAGCGAGGCGTCGTCGGTCTTCTCGCCGCGGACGATCTCCAGCAGCGGCAGGACCGCGACCGGGTTGAAGAAGTGGAAGCCGACGACCCGCTCGGGGTGCTTCAGCTTCGACGCCATCTCCGACACGGAGAGCGAGGAGGTGTTGGTCGCGAGGATCGCGTGCGCCGGGGCGACTGCCTCGACCTCCGCGAACACCTGCTGCTTGACACCGATCTCCTCGAACACGGCCTCGATGACGAAGTCCGCGTCGGAGAAGCCCTCGGCCTTGTCCAGGACACCGGTGACCAGCGCCTTGAGGCGGTTGGCCTTGTCCTGGTTGATACGGCCCTTGCCGAGCAGCTTGTCGATCTCGGCGTGGACGTAGCCCACGCCCTTGTCGACGCGCTCCTGGTCGATGTCGGTCAGTACGACCGGCACCTCCAGGCGGCGCAGGAAGAGCAGGGCGAGCTGCGAGGCCATCAGACCGGCGCCGACCACGCCGACCTTGGTGACCGGGCGGGCCAGGTTCTTGTCCGGGGCGCCGGCGGGACGCTTGCCGCGCTTCTGGACGAGGTTGAACGCGTAGATACCGGAGCGCAGTTCGCCACCCATGATCAGGTCGGCGAGGGCCTGGTCCTCGGCGTCGTAACCCTGCTGGAGGTCACCGTTCTTGGCGGCGGCGATGATGTCGAGGGCGCGGTAGGCGGCCGGAGCCGCGCCGTGCACCTTGGAGTCCGCGATGAAGCGGCCCTTGGCGACGGCCTGGTCCCAGGCCTCGCCACGGTCGATCACCGGGCGCTCGACCTCGATGTCGCCCTTGAGCACCTGGGCGGTCCAGATCAGCGACTGCTCCAGGAAGTCGGCACCCTCGAAGATCGCGTCGGCGATGCCGAGCTCGAAGACCTGCTCGCCCTTGAGCTGCTTGTTCTGGTTCAGGGAGTTCTCGATGATGACCGAGACGGCCTTGTCGGCGCCGATCAGGTTCGGCAGCAGCGCGCAGCCGCCCCAGCCGGGCACCAGGCCGAGGAAGACCTCGGGCAGCGAGAACGCCGGGATCGCCTTGGAGACGGTCCGGTAGCTGCAGTGCAGACCGACCTCGACGCCGCCGCCCATCGCCGCGCCGTTGTAGTAGGCGAAGGTGGGCACGGCCAGCTTGGACAGGCGCTTGAAGACCTCGTGGCCGCCCTTGCCGATGGCGAGCGCGTGCTCGTGCTCCTTCAGCAGCTCGACGCCCTTGAGGTCGGCGCCGACCGCGAAGATGAACGGCTTGCCGGTGATGCCGACACCGACGATCTCGCCGTCGGCCGCCTCCTTCTCGACCTGGTCGATGGCGGTGTTCAGGTTCGCCAGCGACGCCGGGCCGAAGGTGGTCGGCTTGGTGTGGTCCAGGCCGTTGTCCAGCGTGATCAGCGCGAAGCGGCCGGCGCCGGACGGCAGGTCGAAGTGGCGCACGTGCGCACTGGTGACGACCTCGTCGGGGAACAGGTCGGAAGCCTGCTTCAGAAGCTCGGCGGTGGTGCTCACTTGTCCCCCTCGAAGTGCGGGTTCTCCCAGATGACCGTCGCGCCCATGCCGAAGCCGACGCACATGGTGGTCAGGCCGTAGCGGACGTTCGGCTGCTCCTCGAACTGGCGGGCCAGCTGCGTCATCAGCCGGACGCCGGAGGAGGCCAGCGGGTGACCGAAGGCGATGGCGCCGCCGTACTGGTTGACGCGCTCGTCGTCGTCCGCGATGCCGTAGTGGTCGAGGAAGGCCAGCACCTGCACGGCGAAGGCCTCGTTGATCTCGAACAGACCGATGTCGGAGATGGACAGACCCGCCTTGGCGAGGGCCTTCTCCGTTGCCGGGATCGGGCCGTAGCCCATGACCTCCGGCTCGACACCCGCGAAGGCGTACGACACGAGCCGCATCTTCACCGGCAGGTTGTTCTCGCGGGCGAAGTCCTCGCTCGCGATGATCGACGCGGTGGCACCGTCGTTGAGACCGGCCGCGTTACCGGCGGTGACCCGGCCGTGCACACGGAACGGCGTCTTCAGGCCGGACAGGTTCTCCAGGGTGGTGCCCGGGCGCATCGGCTCGTCGGCGGTGACCAGGCCCCAGCCGGTCTCGCCGGCCTCGGGGCTGGTGCGGCGCACCGAGATCGGCACCAGGTCCTGCTGGATCTTGCCGTTGGCGTACGCCTTGGCGGCCTTCTCCTGCGAGCGCACCGCGTACTCGTCGGCGCGCAGCTTGGTGATCTGCGGGTACCGGTCGTGCAGGTTCTCCGCGGTCATGCCCATGAACAGGGCGGACTCGTCGACCAGCTTCTCGGAGACGAACCGCGGATTCGGGTCCACGCCCTCGCCCATCGGGTGGCGGCCCATGTGCTCCACGCCACCGGCGATGACGGCGTCGTAGGCACCGAAGGCGATCGAACCGGCGGTCGTCGTCACGGCGGTCAGGGCGCCGGCGCACATGCGGTCGATCGAGTAGCCGGGCACGGACTGCGGCAGACCGGCGAGGATCCCGGCGGTGCGGCCGAGCGTGAGCCCCTGGTCACCGATCTGCGTGGTCGCGGCGATGGCGACCTCGTCGATCTTCTTCGGGTCCAGACCGGGGTTGCGGCGCAGCAGCTCCCGGATCGCCTTCACGACGAGGTCGTCGGCGCGGGTCTCGTGGTAGATGCCCTTCGGGCCCGCCTTGCCGAACGGGGTGCGGACGCCGTCGACGAAGACGACGTCCCTGACGGTACGAGGCACGATGGCTCTCCTCCAGATGCGGGATGGCACTGCCGCGCTGCGCTGAGCGCGCGCTCAGAACCCATGCTACTTACGAGTAACGTGACTGCCCAGTCCCCTCGGCTGGAGCGGTGAACGTCACACTGGTGGGCTCTGCACAACGGTGAGTCGTCGTTGGATGCCGTCCCGGGATCTTGGCGTGATCTCGACGTCCCGGTTCCGCTTCCGCGGCCCCTGCGGGGCCCACTGGGAGATCATCTCCGCGGGAACGGTCCTGGTGATCCTCCCGCGACGAGGTGAGGTCCTCAGGCTCCCTTGACCGACAGCGCCGAAACCAACACCGGCGTCACCAGCTCCACCTGCCACGCCCGCGCGCCGTACCCCGCCAGGGCGGCCCCCACGGAGCCGGCGTCCACCACCTTCGGCGGCTCCCAGCAGATGCGCCGCACCGTGTCCGGAGACACCAGATTCTCCTGGGGCATGGTGAGCTGCTCGGCAAGAGCGGTCACCCCCGCCCGGGCCGCCGACAACCGCGTCGCGGCGACGGGATCCTTGTCCGCCCAGGCGCGCGGCGGCGGAGGCCCCGTCACCGCCTGCCCGGGCTGCGGCAGCGCATTGTCGGGCAGGGCCTTGGCCCGGTCCACCGCCGCCTGCCACTGCTCCAGCTGCCGCCGCCCCATGCGGTGCCCGAACCCGTTCAGCGCGGCCAGGGCGTGCACATGGGCGGGCAGAGCGAGCGCGGCCTCCACGATGGCCGCGTCACTCAGCACCTTGCCGGGGGACACATCCCGGCGCTGAGCGATACGGTCCCGCGTCTCCCACAACTCCCGCACGACACCGAGCTGCCGCCTCCGACGTACCTTGTGCATCCCGGACGTGCGCCGCCACGGGTCCTTCCTCGGCTCGGCCGGGGGAGCAGCCGCGATCGCGTCGAACTCCTGCAGGGCCCACTCCAGCTTGCCCTGCCGGTCCAGCTCCTTCTCCAGGGCGTCGCGCAGGTCGACGAGGAGTTCCACGTCGAGCGCGGCGTACCTCAGCCACGGCTCGGGCAGCGGCCGGGTCGACCAGTCGACGGCGGAGTGGCCCTTCTCCAGGACGAAACCGAGGACGCTCTCGACCATCGCGCCGAGGCCGACCCGGGGGAACCCGGCCAGCCGGCCGGCCAGCTCGGTGTCGAAGAGCCGGGTCGGGACCATGCCTATCTCGCGCAGGCAGGGCAGGTCCTGGGTGGCCGCGTGCAGCACCCACTCGACGCCGGACAGCGCCTCGCCGAGCCCGGACAGGTCGGGACAGGCCACGGGGTCGATCAGCGCGCTCCCGGCGCCCTCGCGGCGCAGCTGCACCAGATAGGCCCGCTGGCCGTAGCGGTAGCCGGAGGCGCGCTCGGCGTCGACGGCGACCGGGCCGGAGCCCGCGGCGAAGGCGGCGACCACCTCGGCGAGCGCGGCCGCGTCGGTGACGACGGGCGGAATGCCCTCGCGGGGTTCGAGCAGCGGTGTCGGCGCCCCTGTCACAGAAGATCCGGCGTCGTCCGGAGGGGTGCCTCCGGTGGTGCGCAGGGAGCTGTCTGCTGCGGTCTCTTGGGCGTCGGTCACCTGTCAAGGGTATCCGTGCGGGGACGTCGCCCGTCGCCGGAACGTTCCGTCGACGGGCGCGGAATGGTCGTAAACCAGTCAGGCCGGTGAACGGTGCGGTTCACATGAGTGAACCGGCCGCGCTCCGAACGGCTCAGTGGATGATCCCGGTGCGCAGGGCCACGGCCACCATACCGGCCCGGTCGCCCGTGCCCAGCTTGCGGGCGATGCGGGCGAGGTGGCTCTTGACGGTCAGTGCGGACAGGCCCATCGAGACGCCGATCGCCTTGTTGGACTGGCCCTCCGCGACCAGCCGCAGCACCTCGACCTCGCGTCCGGACAGCTCGCGGTAGCCGCCCGGGTGACTCGGGGCACCCGGGGGGCGGCGGTGCATCCGGGCGGCGCCGAGGGGAGCGGCGCCGGGCCGGGCGGGCAGGCCGAGGTTGGTACGGGTGCCGGTGACGACGTACCCCTTGACCCCACCGGCCAGGGCGTTGCGCACGGCGCCGATGTCGTCGGCGGCGGACAGGGCCAGCCCGTTGGGCCAGCCCGCGGCGCGGGTCTCGGACAGCAGGGTCAGGCCGGAGCCGTCGGGCAGGTGGACATCGGCGACGCAGATGTCGCGCGGGTTGCCGATGCGGGGGCGGGCCTCCGCGATGGACGAGGCCTCGATGACATCGCGCACGCCGAGAGCCCACAGATGACGGGTGACGGTGGAACGGACGCGCGGGTCGGCCACGACCACCATGGCGGTCGGTTTGTTCGGGCGGTAGGCGACCAGGCTTGCGGGCTGCTCGAGGAGAACGGACACCAGGCCTCCTGGGTGGGGGACGGGGCCGGCTTGGGGGAGGAAGCCGGGACGAACCGTGCTTTCAAGGTCACAGTCGTCTTCGGCAGCAAACTCGTCCGCCTTTAGAGAATGATCACGATCTAGTGAGTAACAATCTGCGCAATTCGGACGCACGATCGATCATCCGAAGATCGAGTCGGCCCGAGCGGATGCGATTCCGGGTCGGAAAGTGGCCGTATCGACAAAGGGATGGTCAATAAGGCGCCCATGCGGATGACGCCGCCGGCACCCGCCGGCCGGCTCACCTGATCACCGTGGCTGCGGGCCCCTGCGCTGCGGCAGCGTCACCACCGAGGCGTCGCCCGGACCGGCCGGCGGCAGGCCCGCGACCTGGGCCAGCAGATCGCACCAGGAGACCAGATGGGAGGCCGTGTCCGGCACCCCGCCGAGCCCCTCGCGGGGCGTCCAGGACGCCCTGATCTCGATCTGCGAGGCCGACGGACGGTCGGCGAGACCGCCGAAGTAGTGGCTGCTCGCGCGCGTGATCGTCCCGCTCGGCTCGCCGTAGCCGAGCCCCCGCGCCTGCAGCGCACCCGTCAGCCACGACCAGCACACCTCGGGCAGCAGCGGATCGGCCGCCATCTCCGGCTCCAGCTCCGCGCGCACCAGCGTCACCAGCCGGAACGTTCCGCGCCAGGCGTCATGGCCTGCCGGGTCGTGCAGCAGCACCAGCCGTCCGTCGGCCAGCTCCTGCTCGCCGTCGATCACCACGGCCTCCAGCGCGTACGCGTACGGGGCGAGCCGCTGCGGGGCGGGCGTGGGCTCCACCTCGACCTGCGGCCGCAGCCGGCTGCTGCGCAGGGCGTCGACCGCGGCCCGGAAAGCCGGCGGACCCGAGGTGCTCGCGCGCCGGTCCGCCTCCTCGGTGTCCTTCACGTCGTCCATTCCGTCAGCGCTGTCCGACATTCGTCCGTGAGCCGCAGCCATGCGGGGAAGAGTAAGGGGAAGCGAGGCCTTGTGCAGGGCAAGACACCCCGCGCCGTCGCCCGCTGCCCTCGTGCGAGACTTGCCCCGTGACCGCCAACGACAGCATGCAGCCGACAGCGACGTACGACAGCGCCTTCCTCAAGGCGTGCAGGCGCGAACCCGTGCCGCACACGCCGGTGTGGTTCATGCGTCAGGCCGGCCGCTCCCTGCCCGAGTACCGCAAGGTGCGCGAGGGCATCCCCATGCTCGAGTCCTGCACGCGGCCCGAGCTGGTCACCGAGATCACGCTGCAGCCGGTGCGCCGGCACGGCGTGGACGCGGCGATCTACTACAGCGACATCGTCGTCCCGCTCAAGGCCATCGGTATCGGCCTGGACATCAAGCCCGGCATCGGCCCGGTCGTCGAGGAGCCCATCCGCACCCGCGCCGACCTGGCCCGGCTGCGCGACCTCACGCCCGAGGACGTCTCCTACGTCACCGAGGCGATCGGCCTGCTCACCAAGGAGCTGGGCGCCACCCCGCTGATCGGTTTCGCGGGCGCGCCTTTCACCCTCGCGAGCTACCTCGTCGAGGGCGGTCCCTCGCGCACGTACGAGAACGCCAAGGCGATGATGTACGGCGACCCCGAGCTGTGGGCCGACCTGCTCGACCGCCTCGCGGACATCACGGCAGCCTTCCTGAAGGTGCAGATCGAGGCCGGCGCGAGCGCCGTCCAGCTGTTCGACTCCTGGGTCGGCGCCCTCGCCCCGGCCGACTACCGGCGCTCGGTCATGCCGGCCTCCGCGAAGGTCTTCGACGCCGTCGCCGGCTACGGCGTTCCGCGCATCCACTTCGGTGTGGGCACCGGTGAGCTGCTGAAGCTCATGGGCGAGGCCGGCGCGGACGTCGTCGGCGTCGACTATCGCGTCCCGCTGGACGAAGCGGTGCGCCGCGTCGGGCCCGGCAAGGCGCTGCAGGGCAACCTCGACCCGACGGTGCTGTTCACCGACAAGGACACCGTCGAGACCAGGGCCCGCGAGGTGCTGGACGCGGCCGCCGGCCTGGAGGGGCACGTCTTCAACCTCGGTCACGGCGTCATGCCGAACACCGACCCGGACGCGCTGACCCGCCTCGTGGAGTACGTCCACACACAGACGGCACGCTGAGTCACCACGTGTACCGGGGCCGGGCCCGCCTGCCGAACAGCAGGCCGCGCGGCTCCGGCGGTGGTGGCGTGCCGGGCTTGAGCGGCCAGGCGAGCAGCATGCCCGCCACGAAGCCGACCACGTGCGCCGCGTACGCCACCGTGCCGGCTCCGGACACACCGTGCCCGGACGAGTACACCGCCTGCAGCACGAACCAGAAGCCCAGCACCAGCCAGGCGGGCAGCCTGAGCGGCAGGAAGACCAGGAACGGCACGAGGACCCAGACCCTCGCCCCCGGCCACAGCACGATGTAGGCGCCGAGGACCCCGGCGATCGCGCCCGACGCACCGATCAGCGGGTCCCCCGACGTGGCGTTGAGCAGCGCGAAGCCGTAGCCGGCGGCGTAACCGCAGACGACGTAGAAGAGGAAGAAGCGGATGTGGCCCATCCGGTCCTCGACGTTGTTGCCGAAGATCAGCAGGAAGAGCATGTTCCCGAGCAGGTGCAGCCAGCTGCCGTGCAGGAACATCGCCGTGAAGACCGACAGCGGCGGCGACTTGTCGTAGGACGGCGGTGCCACGACGCAGCCCGGGCCGTGCGGGCCCACGCCGACGTCTCCCGTCGGGACCAGCCGGGGTATCCGATGGTGGATGAGCTCTCTGGGGACCGCCGCGTAGTGGTCCATGAAGGCGTGCAGATGGCACAGCTGTGCCAGGTCGCTGCCGCCGGCCACGGAACCGGCCATGCCGGGCGTGGTGACGAACACGAGGACGTTCGCGGCGATCAGCGCGTACGTCACCCAGGGGGTGCGGCGCACCGGGTTCACGTCATGGACGGGGATGACCACACAGAAGTAGTGCCCGGGACGGGGCGGGCGAATCGGTGAACGCCGTCGGGCGGGCGTGCGTATCTTCCGTCAACCGATGTGAGGACAGGCGATGAGCGAACGAGTTACTCCCATGCATGCTCTGCCCGACGGCGAGGCGGAGCTCTCCCTGGTCGTACGGCTCCCGTGGGAGGACGTCGCGCGGCTCGGTCAGGAAGCGGGACGGCTCGCTTCGCAGATGCAGCGGCCCGTGACGCTGGACGAGGCCGTGAGCTACCGGCTGCGGTCCGCCCGGCCGACGGCGACTCATGCGAAGCCGTCCGGGGAGCAGCCGGCCGCTGTTTCCGCTCTGCCGCGGATCAGCGGGACGGCCTAGGCCCCTAGGAGACGCGGATCTTCGCCGCCGCCTTTCTCGCTGCCACCAGTACCGGGTCCCATACCGGTGAGAAAGGCGGGGCGTAGCCCAGGTCCAGGGCCGTCATCTGGTCCGCCGTCATCTGCGCGGTCAGCGCCACCGCGGCGATGTCGACCCGTTTCGCCGCGCCCTCCCTGCCGACGATCTGGACGCCCAGCAGCCGGCCCGTGCGGCGTTCGGCGAGCATCTTGACCGTCATCGGGGAGGCACCGGGGTAGTAGCCGGCGCGGCTGGTGGACTCGATGGTGACGGTCTCGTACCGCAGGCCCACCCGCTGGGCGTCCTTCTCGCGCAGGCCCGTGCGCGCGATCTCCAGGTCGCAGACCTTGCTGACCGCCGTGCCGACCACGCCCGGGAAGGTGGCGTAACCGCCGCCGATGTTGCTGCCGATGACCTGGCCGTGCTTGTTGGCATGGGTGCCGAGGGGGATGTACTGCTCCTGGCCGGAGACCAGGTTCAGCACCTCCACGCAGTCGCCGCCCGCCCAGATGTTCTCGTGGCCGCGCACCCGCATCGCGAGGTCGGTGAGCAGGCCGTCGTGGGCGCCGAGCGGGAGGCCCGCGGCCCTGGCGAGCGCGGTTTCCGGGCGGACACCGATGCCGAGGACCACCACGTCCGCGGGATACTCGGCGTCCTCGGTGGCGACCGCGCGGGCCCGGCCGTCCTCCCCGGTGAGGATCTTGGTGACCTCGGCGTCGTTCACCATGGTGATGCCGAGGCCCTCCATGGCCCGGTGCACCAGCCGGCCCATGTCCGGGTCGAGCGTCGACATGGGTTCCCTGCCGCGGTTCACGACGGTCACCTCGAAGCCGCGGTGGAGCAGTGCCTCTGCCATCTCCACTCCGATGTAGCCCGCCCCCACGACCACCGCTCGGCGGCCACGCGTGCGTGCCAGCGTGTCCAGCAGGGCCTGGCCGTCGTCCAGGGTCTGCACGCCGTGCACGCCGGGGGCGTCCGCGCCGGGCAGGTCGGGGCGGACCGGGCGCGCGCCGGTCGCGATGACGAGTTTGTCGTACGGCGTCCAGGACTCGGCGCCGGAATCGACGTCACGCGCGCGTACCCGCTGTCCGGCCACGTCGATCTCCGTGACCTCCCTGCGCAGCCGCAGATCGATGCCCCGCGCGCGGTGTTCCCCGGGTGTGCGGGCGATCAGGGCGTCCCGTTCGGGGACGTCACCGCCCACCCAGTACGGGATGCCGCACGCCGAGAAGGAGGTGAAGTGGCCGCGTTCGAAGGCCACGATCTCCAGTTCGCCGGGCCCCTTCAGCCGGCGCGCCTGCGACGCCGCGGACATGCCCGCGGCGTCGCCGCCGATGACGACCAGCCGTTCCCTGCCGCTGCCGCTGCCGCTGCCGCCCCGCCCACCGCTCATGGTCATGGGACCACGCTACGGGGCGGGGGCATGCCAGTCCCGGCCGGGCTGCTCCGGCGAGGGCTGCGGCACCGGCGCCTCCAGGCCGGCCTCGCCACTCCTCAACTCGCCCTCCAGCACGGCGACATCGCCCGGCCTGGCCGCCCGGACCATCAGCGCCCGGACCCGGTCCACGCCGGCCCGCTGCGACTCGACGCGGCTGTCCACGTCCACGACCTGGCCGGTGACGTCCTCGGATCCCCGCCAGGGCCCTGGTGGGGCGTAGGGGTCATGCGGAACGTGGTGGCCGGGCCCCTACGACCGCCGGACGCCCCGGAACGTTCGGACAGCGGCCCGGTGCGGAGGACCTCGGGCTCCGGCCGCAGTGTCAGTGGGGTCTGAGAGAGTGGGGGCATGAGGGGAACGGGTACGCGTACGGGGCATGTCGTCGTCATCGGAGCCGGTATCGCCGGGCTGGCCGCCGCCCACCGGCTGCTCGGGCGCGGCATGCGCGTGACGGTGCTGGAGGCCTCCGGCCGGGTCGGCGGCAAGCTGCTGGCGGGCGAGATCGCGGGTGTGCGGGTCGACCTGGGCGCCGAGTCGATGCTCGCCCGCCGCCCCGAGGCGGTGGCCCTGGCGCGGGAGGTGGGCCTCGCCGGCCGGCTCCAGCCCCCGGCCACCGCCAGCGCCTCGATCTGGACCCGCGGCGCCCTGCGCCCCATGCCCAAGGGCCATGTCATGGGCGTGCCCGGCACCGCCGCCGCGCTCTCCGGGGTGCTGTCCGACGAGGGTCTCGCCCGCATCGGGCGCGAGGCCGACCTGCCGCGCACCGAGCTCGGCGACGACGTGGCCGTGGGGGAGTACGTGGCTGCCCGGCTCGGCCGCGAGGTCGTCGACCGCCTGGTCGAGCCCCTGCTCGGCGGGGTGTACGCGGGCGATGCGTACCGCATCTCGATGCGCTCGGCCGTCCCGCAGCTCTTCCAGGCCGCCCGCGCACACGCCTCCCTCACGGAGGCCGTCCGCGACATCCAGGCGAAGGCCGCCGCCGCCCAGCAGACCGGGCCGGTGTTCATGGGCATCGAGGGTGGGGTGGGCAGCCTCCCGCTCGCGGTCTGCGAGTCGGTGCGGGCGCGCGGGGGAGAGATCCTCACCGGGACGCCGGTGCGCGAGCTGCGCCGGGGCGGGACGGCGGAACCGGGCCCCGAGAGCGGGGGAGCGGAGGCACCCGGGGAGACGGCGTGGCGCGTCGTCGCCGGTGACCGCGTGCTGAACGCGGACGCGGTCGTCGTCGCCGTCCCCGCGAGCGCGGCCGCCGGCCTCCTGCGAGCCGAGGCCCCGGCCGCGGCGACCGAACTCGCCGCCGTCGAGTACGCCTCGATGGCCCTGGTCACCCTCGCCTACCGGCGCGCGGACCTGAAACTCCCCGAGGGCAGCGGCTTCCTCGTGCCGCCCGTCGACGGACGCACCATCAAGGCCTCGACCTTCGCCTCGCAGAAGTGGGGCTGGATCGCCGAGGAGGAACCCGACGTGGTCGTCCTGCGCACGTCCGTCGGGCGGTTCGGCGAGACGGAGATCCTCCAGGCCGACGACGCCGCCCTGGCCGAGGTGTCCCGGCACGACCTGCGGGAGGCCACCGGCCTGGACGCCGTACCCCTTCAGACCCGGGTCACCCGCTGGACCGACGGACTGCCGCAGTACCCGGTCGGGCATCACGCGCGCGTGGCCCGTATCCGCGAGCACGTCGCCGAGCTGCCGGGCCTCGCGGTGTGCGGCGCGCAGTACGACGGCGTGGGCATCCCGGCGTGCATCGCGAGCGCGTACGCGGCGGTGGATCAGCTGGGGGGTGACCTGAGCGGAATCCGGGAGCTCACGGCCAACCCGGTGCAGAGCCTCCACGGCGGAGCGGGAGAATAGGGACCATGAGTGACGACGCCCCCACCACCGAGTCCGGCAGGATCCCGAACAAGGGCAAGCTGGCCAAGGACCTCAACGAGGTCATCCGCTACACCCTGTGGTCGGTCTTCAAGCTGAAGGACGTGCTGCCTCAGGACCGCGCCGGTTACGCCGACGAGGTCCAGGAGCTGTTCGACCAGCTCACCGCCAAGGACGTGACGATCCGCGGCACCTACGACGTCTCCGGCCTGCGCGCCGACGCCGACCTCATGATCTGGTGGCACGCCGAGACCAGCGACCAACTGCAGGAGGCGTACAACCTCTTCCGCCGCACCAAGCTCGGCCGCGCGCTCGAGCCCGTGTGGTCCAACATGGCGCTGCACCGCCCGGCCGAGTTCAACCGCTCGCACATCCCGGCGTTCCTCGCCGACGAGACGCCCCGCAACTACGTGAGCGTCTACCCGTTCGTGCGCTCCTACGACTGGTATCTGCTGCCCGACGAGGACCGCCGCCGCATGCTCGCCGACCACGGCAAGATGGCCCGCGGCTACCCCGACGTGCGCGCCAACACGGTCGCCTCCTTCTCCCTCGGCGACTACGAGTGGGTCCTGGCCTTCGAGGCCGACGAGCTGTACCGCATCGTCGACCTCATGCGCCACCTGCGCGCCTCCGAGGCCCGCAGGCACGTCCGCGAGGAGATCCCGTTCTACACGGGCCGCCGCAAGGACATCGCGGACCTGGTGGCGGGCCTGGCCTGACGGCGCCCCGAGGGGCAGCGCCCCAAAGCCGCCCGACGGCCGACGGCGGCACCCCGGCAGGCCCCTAGCGCCGGCCCCGGGGAAGAGAGCTCCGCTGGGACTCCTTTGCCGGCCCGACCGCCGGAGGCAACCGGTGCGGCGCGCACGACGCGCGCCGCCCGGGCACCCGCCCCTCCAGCAGGTAGGCGTCGAGATACGCGTTGACACACTGGTTGGCGCCGCCCCCGATGCCGTGCGTGCCCGCGTCCCGCTCGGTCACCAGCACCGAGTCGGCCAGCCGCCGGTTCATCTCCAGCGCACCCGGATACGGCGCCGCCGCATCCCGCTCGGCCGCCAGGATCAGCACCGGCGGCAGCTCACCCAGCCCGGTCCGCACATCCAGCGGCTCCTGGCGGGGCGCCGGCCAGAAGGCGCACGGCAGGTTCATCCACGCGTTGTCCCAGGTCTCGAAGGGCGCCACCCGGGCGAGCCGGGTGTTGTCCCGGTCCCACACCTTCCAGTCCGTCGGCCACGGCGCGTCGTTGCACTCCACGGCCGTGTAGACCGCGTTGCCGTTCTCCGCCTCCGCGGCCGTCTTCAGGTCCGGCGCCGCCAGCCGCACCAGCGGCTTCGGGTCACCGTGCAGATACGCCGACAGGGCCTGGGCCTGGCTCGGCCAGAAGTCGTCGTAGTACCCGGCCCGCAGGAACGCGCTCTGCAGCTGGCCGGGACCGACCTTCCCGCCGGCCGCCCTGGCGGCCAGCCGCTCCCGCGCGGTGTCGTAGCTGTGCTGGACCTTCCCGGCGGTGTCACCGAGCTTGTAGACGTCGTCGTGGCGGGCGATCCAGTCCCGGAAGTCCGCCCAGCGCCCCTCGAACGCGGCCGACTGGTCGAGGTTGTTCCGGTACCAGACCTTGGCCGGGTCCGGGTTCACCGCCGAGTCCAGCACCATGCGCCGTACGTGCGCGGGGAACAGCGTCGCGTACAGCGCACCGAAATAGGTGCCGTACGACGCCCCGAGGAAGGTCAGCCGGTTCTCGCCCAGCGCGGCCCGCAGCACGTCCAGGTCCCGGGCGTTGTTCAGGGAGGTGTAGTGGCGCAGCTTGTCCCCGGAGCGCTCGGCGCAGCCGCGCGCGTAGGCCTTCGCCTCGGCGATCCGCTCGCGCTTGTACGCCTCCGACGGGTGCGCCGGCGACGCGGTGGGCGCCTTGAAGAAGTGCTTCGGGTCCTCGCAGGAGAGCGGCGCCGAACGGCCCACGCCGCGCGGGGCGTAGCCGACCAGGTCGTAGGCGGCGGCGATCCGCTTCCACTCCGGGGCCGTGCCGACCAGCGGGAAGTGCATGCTGGACGCGCCGGGGCCGCCCGGGTTGTAGACGAGGGCGCCCTGCCGGGGCACCTTCCGCTTGCTGTTGTGCGGGTCCTTCTGGGTCGCCAGGGCCCGGCTGACGGTCAGGGTGATCTGCTTGCCGTTCGGGTGGGCGTAGTCGAGCGGGACGGTCACCGTGCCGCACCGCACGTTCTTCGGCGCGTGCGGCACGTCCGCGGGGGAGCACGCGCCGAAGGCGATGCCGGACGCCCCGGCGCGGGCCACGGCCGCCTCGGTGCCGCGCAGTTCGGCCGCGCCGGGGGCACCGGGGGCCGCTCCGGCGGCGGGCGCGCTGCCTGCCGGGGCCGCGGCCAGGGTGGTCAGGAGCAGGGTCCCTGCAGCCGAGTACAGGGCGGCAGCTCTCATCGCATATCCCTTCGGTGCAACGGCGGCGATGGCATGGCTGCCACGGCCCGGCGACAACAGAAGGGATATTTCGGTCGGCCATGGACGAAGGCAAGCACCACCGGGCCGGTGTCGGCGTCAATGCCCCTATGCGCCCCCGTAGCGCTGTCACTCCCGCCAGGGCTGGTCGCGGTGGGTGAACGCGGCGCGCAGCTCCGGCTCGCCGATCGCGCGGATCCCGCGCAGGGCGACCGAGGTGAGGAACGACCGCTCGTCACCAGCCGGCCTGCGGACGAGCGTGCTCAGCAGCCGCTGCCCGGCCGGGGAGGCCCAGCGCGGGTACGGATGCACTTCGAACCGGGCGATGGCCAGGCAGCTCAGGGCCAGTGTGAGGGGCAGGGCGAACCACAGACCGACCAGCAGCCGCGGCGTCCCGGTCGGGAGGGGCAGCAGCAGCGCGGTCAGGCCGAGCGCCGCGGCGGCCAGCGCGGCGGCGCGCACCTGGCGGACGGCGGCGCCCACGGTCGTACCGGCGCCGTCGGGGACGGCGAGACCGGCGCGTACCAGCCGGTCGGCGAGCCGCCGCACCGCCTCGGCACCGGCCGCCCGTGCCCGCACGGGCGCGATCCGTGACTGCCCCTCAGGCCCTATGGCCCCTATGACGGACTGCTCGATCTCGTCGCGCCCCCGCGGGTCCACCACCGTGGCCCAGCCGGTGTGCGCGAGGAGCAGGCGCCGCTGTCGGGCCATGGAGACCAGGGTCACATCGGCGACCCGGGCCGGACCGCCGGAGAGAAAGGCGGCCTCGTACAGGGTCAGACCGTGCTCCCGGTCCGGTGCGGCGGCATCCGTGTCCAGGGCCGCGGCGCGGAGGGCGGCCAGGCACAGCCGGGTGCACGCCGTACCGGCGAAAGCGCAGGCCACAAGCAGGAGAAGGACCCAGAACATGATGTGTTTCTATGCCAGAGGCCTGGGTGAACACCATGCCCCGTTTCCATATCCGCACACAGTGTTAGCGGTATGTGACGTTCCGTTTCGGGCCCGGGTCAGGGGCCGGCCGTCGCGGGCGGCGGGCTGGCGGCGGCGGGCGGCAGGGAGTACGACTCGCCCGGCGAGGGCAGGACCGGCACGGCGGCGCTCGGGGCGACGGCGGGCGGGGACGGCACGGGGGTGGGCGAGGCCGCCAGGTCCCGCGCGAGCGCCGCGAAGTCGACGTATCCCGTCGCCTCCAGGACCTTGATGTGGTCCAGGACGGTCGCGTTGGCGTCGTCGGCGAGATCACGGACCAGGGAGTTCTGGGTGCCGGCCCGTACCTGGGCCACCAGCGCGAACACCCGGCCGTGGGCGAGCCGCAGGACGGCGGCGAACCGGCGGTCGAAGTCCTCCCCCTGCGCCGCCCCCAGGGTGGCGAGCCACTGCTTCTGCTGGTCGTTCGGCTCGTTCGGCAGCGGTACGCCGAGCTGGGTGGCGACGGTGCGCACATGCGCGTCCAGCGAGGTGTGGCCGTCGACGAGGTGCTGGCCCGCGGTGCGCACGGCGGCCGTGGTCCCCTTCTGTTCCGCCAGCTCGCCGGCGGGCAGTTCCCAGAGTCCCGCCAGCCGGACCTTGGTGACGAAGTCCCGGTCCTGCGCGGACAGGGGGCCGTACGGGGTGGTGACGGTCTGCGCGCTCAGCACGTTCGCGCCGACCGTGCCCTGGCGGTCGGCGTACGACCAGAGCGGGTACAGCAGCGCCACCGCGGTCGCCGCGAGGGCCGTGATGACGAGTCCGGTGCCGTTGAATATGCCTCGGCCCTTGACCGGGGGTCGGGGTCGCATGGCGCCTCCTGTAGCGCACCGTACGCGAATGAGCAGGGGGTGGTGCGGCTTGGCATATTACGCGGGTTCTCTGCGGGGCTTCGGCTGTCGCGGTGGGGCCACGGTGCGTCGGCGACCACGGGTGCGTCGTGGCTGGTCGCGCAGGTCTGCGCGCCCCCGGGGAACTGCACCTGGCCGGTGCCGGTGAGCGACCCCACCTCCCGCTCAGCCCCCGTGCCGCTGCAGCACCCTCCGTGCCACCCGGGCCACCCGCCCGGCGGCCCTCGGCGCCGGCCCCGCCCGGTCCAGCCACCACTCCCGCAGCGCCCGCCGGGCCCCCGCGTCCTGTGGCCGCCCGGCCTCCAGCACATGTCCGGCGAAGTCCAGCGCGTCCCGCCGGTATCCCTCACTCATCGGCCGCACCCGCGCATACTCCAGGAACGCCCCCCGGTACCCGTCACCGAGAATCACCGGCAGCTCGGGCGCAACCTTCGCCACCACATCAGCCCGCTTCGCCCCGAGCGCCCGCGCCTGCACCCCCATCCGCACCCGGTCGAACCCCTCCGGCACCGGCGTCCCGGCCACCAGCGAGGACAGCACGGCGGCCTGGGCGACCCCGACCCGCTCCCGCGCACCGACCCGCCCGCCGACGTCCTCCCGCCCGCCGACGTCCTCCCGCGCCCCGATGCCCTCCCGCCCGCCGACGTCCTCCCGCGCACCGACCGCCGGTCGAGTCAGAACCGCGACACTCCCACGCGCCGAGCCGGCGCCGGTGCCGGCGGCTGTCTCCGCGGCCCCGCGCGCACGCCCGCGCCCGGCCGTGACCGCCTCCCGGACCGCGGCCACCTCACGCTCCAGCTCGGACGGTTCCGGAAAGTTCTCGTCCCGTTCCAGCAGGACACCGGGCGGGACGGTGCGGGAGGCGAGGTCGGTGAGGATGTCGAGCACCGGGCGCGGTACGGGGTGCGCGTGGCTGTCGTGCCAGACGCCGTCACGCTCGAAGCCGCCCGCGACATGGACGTAGGCGATCGCCTCCACGGGCAGCGCGCCCAGCGCCTCGGCGGGGTCCTCGCCGCGGTTGACGTGGTTGGTGTGCAGGTTGGCCACGTCGATCAGGAGCCGTACGCCGGTGCGCTCGACCAGCTCCGACAGGAACTGCCCCTCGGTCAGCTCCTCGCCCGGCCAGGAGAACAGCGCGGCGATGTTCTCCAGGGCCAGCGGCACCGGAAGGGCGTCCTGGGCGATGCGCACGTTCTCGCAGAGTACGTCCAGGGCGTCCCTGGTGCGCGGCACCGGCAGCAGGTGCCCGGCCTCCAGGCGCGGCGAGGCGGTGAGCGGGCCGCCCGCGCGGACGAACGCGATGTGCTCGGTGACCAGCGGCGCGCCCAGCGCCTGCGCCCGCTCGGCGAGTGCCGTCAGCCGGCCCTTGTCGGGGCGGTCGGCGCCGCCCAGGCCGAGGGAGACGCCGTGCGGGATCACGGTCACCCCGCGCTCACGCAGCCGCAGCAGTGATGCGGGCAGGTGGCCCGGGCAGACGTTCTCCGCCACGACCTCCACCCAGTCGATGCCCGGCATACGCTCCACGGCGTCCGCTATCTCCGGCCGCCAGCCGATCCCCGTACCCAGTCGCCGCATGGTTCCACCCCTCCTGCGAATGACGGGGGTATGGCCCCGGTGGCCGGCCCCGAACCTCCTGCGCACCGGGTTCAGAGCAATATTTGAGGTTCGGCCCCGCGCCGTCCGGGGCCCGGAGAGCGGCCCTGGCTAGCGCAGCGCGGGATGGTCGGCGACGACCGTGCAGCTGCCCGGGGCGATCTCCGTGAAGCCGGCATCCCTGACCACCGGCAGCCCGCTGCCGGTCAGCCGGGGCCAGTCGGCGGGGTCCGCCGCACGGACGGCCAGCGCGAAACCCGCGTCCCGCCAGGCGGTGCGCTCCGCGTCGGGCAGCGCCCACCAGGCCAGCTGGGCGCCGTGCCCGGCCTGGGCCATCGCCTTCCCGGCCGACATCTCCAGCTCCGGGTTCAGCCACAGCACGGGCTGCGCCGGATCGGACCCGGTGGGCGGCTCGGGGTCCTCCAGTTCGGTGCCGGACACCTGGAGCTTCGCCAGGTCCTTGGGCCAGCCGTCGAGCGGGATCGGCGGGAAGACGCGTACCTCCGCGGACTTGCCGGCCACCGTGATCCCGGGCAGCGACTCGGCCCGCCGCCACTCGGCGCCCCGGGCCCGCCGGACGACCTTGCGGATCCGCGCGTCCTCCCAGTTCCGCACGGCCTCGGCCCACTCCCCGTCGCCGCGGGCCCGCTCGTCCCCGAGCAGTTCGAGCACCGCCCGGGCGGCCGTCTCCAGCGCATCGGTACGAGCAGGCGGCGCACTCCGCTCGATCCGCACCACGAGCGGCAGCACGAACTGCGGCGCCTCGTCACGGGGATTGCGCTCGGCCTGGAAGGGACTGACTCCGGGGGACGGCAGATTCTGGCTCACACCGGCCAACCCTAAGGGGCGGTGGCCTGCGTCTGACATGCGGTCACCGCCCCACGGTCGCGTCCCTTCAGAGGCTGCGCGCGGTGATGTCGCCGTGGGAGGTGGTGGCGCGGATGTCGAGTGCGGTGGTGCCGTCGTTCTTGAGGGTGTTGGTGATGCGGCCGTAGCTGGTGCCGGCGTCCAGGGCGGCGGAGACGCCGGTGGCGGCGCCGATGGTGATGTCGCCGGACTGGGTGCGCAGCTCGACGGTACCGCGTATGGCTTCGGTGATGCGGATGTCGCCGCGTGCGGTGCTGATCTGGGCGGGGCCGCCCAGGCGGCCGACCTCGATGTCGCCGTCGACCGCGGTGAGGCGCAGGCTCGCGGTCTCGTCGACCTTGATCTGGCGGTAGGCGCCTTCGAAGACGACGTCGCCGAGGCGGCCGACGCCGCGGAGTTCGCAGCCGGCGGTGGTGGCCTCGACGCGGGAGCCGGCGGGCAGCTTGATGGTGACCTCGATGGCGCCGGAGGGGCCGAAGAGCTGGTTCTTGGGCTCGGCGGTGTTGATCCGCAGGACGCCGTCGGCGTAGGTGACACCGGTCTGTTCGGCGGTTTGGACGTCGCGCCGCTTGGCGGGGTTGGCGGGCTGGATCTCGACGGTGGTGTCGGTGCGCTCGGCGGCGATGAACTGGACGCGTCCGGCGGGGACGTGCAGGACGGCGGAGATCGGGGCGGGGGTGTCGAACTTCTGCATCATGCTCTCCGGTGTTCGCTTCGTTGTTTCTGACACCGGAAAAGCTACGTTGCCTTCCAATCCATGGCAACACATTCGTTGCGCAAAATAAGTATCTGCGCAGGTCACAGCGGTTAAAGTGTTGCAACGGCCCTGAAGGTAACGCAACGAAGACCGGCCTTTCGTTGCAATGGATCGAAAGTGAACGCTATAGTGGGGCTCAGGGAGCACCACGAAGGACCACCGAGGAGTTGCCGATGCCGGGAGGCAGGCTCACCCAGCAGGAACGCCAGCAGATCGCGCTGGGGCTGGCCGACGGCCTCGCCTACGCGGAGATCGCCCGACGCCTGGAACGTCCGACCTCTACGGTCACGCGCGAGGTGATGCGCAACGGCGGCCCCACCGCCTACCGCGCCGATCTGGCCCATCGCGCCACCGAACGCCGCGCTCACCGGCGCAGGCCCGCCTCCTCCCGGGGGCCGGAGTCAGTCCCCCAGCCCCACGGACGCGACGCCGAGGCCGTGGCCGAGTACCAGGAGAGGCTCACCACCGTTCTCATGGTGTCGGGCCTGCCCAAGATGACGGCCCGGGTACTGGGCTGCCTCTATATGACCGACGAGGGCAGCCTCACCGCCTCCGAACTCGCCCAGCGCCTGAAGGTCAGCCCGGCGTCCGTCTCCAAAGCGATCACGTTCCTCGAGAACCTGGACCTCGTCCGCCGGGAACGCGACGAACGCCGCCGCGAGCGCTACATCGTCGACGACGACCTCTGGTACCAGTCGATGATCCGCAGCGCCCGATCCAACGACCAGCTCGTCGAAACCGCACGGCAGGGCGTCACCGTCCTCGGCCCCCACACCCCCGCGGCCACCCGCCTGGAGAACGTCGCCCGCTTCCTCGACTTCATCAACGAGAGCGTCACCCGCGCCGCGGAGCAGGCCCGCGAGATCCTCTACACCACAACCGAGACGACCTCGGGCGACACGGCCGCGCCCCGTCGCCCCTGACCCGGGGCCTCGGCGAGGCGCCGGTCGCGGCGGACGGACCTGACGGTTCGTCCGGCCGCGGGAGCACCCGGCACAGCACACACCCGGCATACGGCGGGTCGTCGGCCTGGGGCGGCTTGGCGGCATCGACGATCGTGCAGTAGTCCTCGTCGCTCATGCCTCCAGCCCAGGACGGTCACCGATGGCCGGACGTCTCGCCGATCAGCTCGGAGACCTTCACGAACCGGTATCCGCGCCTGCGCAGTTCCGGTACGACCGCGCGCACGGCCCGTTCGGTGGTCGGGGCGGCGCTGCGGGTGCAGTGCATGACGACCACCGAGCCGGGTTTCACCCCGTCCAGCACCTGCCGGGCGACGGCGTCGGCGTCGGTGGCGAACGCGTCTCCGCTCACCACGTCCCACTGCACCGCGGTCACCCCGAGCCCGCTCAGCGCGCGCAGCGCCTGCTGGTCGTAACAGCCGCCGGGGAAGCGGAAGTACGGCAGCGCGTGCGGCACGCCCGCCTTGTGCAGGGAGGCGTACGCCCGCTCCACCTCCGAGCGCATCGTGCCGGCGTCGACGGTGGGCAGGCCGTAGCAGTCGCTGGTGAACGCGTAGTGGCTGTAGGAGTGGTTGGCGACCTCGAACTGCGGGTCGTGGCCGAGGCTGCGGGCCTCGGTCGGGTACTCGTCGGCCCACCGGCCGGTCATGAAGATCGTCGCCGGCACCTTCAGCGTGCGCAGGGTGCCGATGAGATCCGGGTTGTCGAAGTGCTCGCCGGCCGCCGCGCGCGGCCCCTCGTCGGCGGTCATGTCGGCGTCGAAGGTCAGCGCCACGGTCTTGCCCAGGGTGCGAGGGCCGTGTTCGAAGACCGGGGTCAGCCCGCCGGGGCCCGGGGTCAGCACGGGCGGACGTGAGGCGGACGGGGAGGCGGGGACGGGGGAGTCGGCCGGGACCCGGCGGGCGCTGCCCGCCGGGTCCGCGGTACCGCAGGCGGCGAGAGCCGCGCCCAGGGCACAGACGGTGGTGATACGGCGTAGTTGTGGGATCACGATATGAAAATATGACTAACTGACGACTTGTGTGATTATTTGTCCTGCAGTGGGGTGATACGGCCCCCGTGCGGCGGGAGACTCCGGCGCGGCAGGAGCCGGCGCGGCCTCAGAGGTCCCGCTGCTCCAGCGGTCGGACCGCCGGGCCCTGCAGCACCGTGCCGTCGACGGCGAAGCGGGAACCGTGGCAGGGGCATTCCCAGGCGCGTTCGGCCCGGTTGAAGGAGACCAGACAGCCGAGGTGGGTACAGCGGGCCGAGACCGCGTGCAGCGCGCCCTCCTCGTCCCGGTGCACCGCGAGCCGGCCGCCGTCCCCGCGGACCACCGCCCCGTCGCCGGGTGCCAGGTCGTCCACCGAGGCCGGCGGTTTCAGGCGGTCGCCGATGAAGTGCCGGGCCACCTCCGCCTGTGTCTTCAGCAGCGACGGCGCCTCGCGCACCACCGACTTCAGCCGCCGCGGGTCGTACAACTCGCGCCAGGCGCAGTCCCGGCCGGTGATCAGCGCGGTCAGCAGCAGCCCGGCCATGATCCCGCCGCTCAGCCCCCAGCCGCCGAAGCCGGTGGCGACCCAGGTGTGCCGGGCGCCCGGGTGGAAGGGGCCGACCAGCGGCACGGTGTCGGTGGAGTCGTTGTCCTGGGTCGCCCAGGCGTGGTCCAGGGCCACCCCGGGGAAGTGTTCCTCGGCCCAGGCGGCGAGCCCCTCGAAGCCGGCCCGCACATCGCCGGTGCCGGGTGTGAAGTGCTCCCCGGTGACGACGAGCAGCCGCTGCCCGTCGGTGCCGTACGGCGCGGTCCGCACCGAGCGGGTGTTCTCCTCCGGCGTGATGTACATGCCCTCCGGATCCGGGCCCGCGCCCAGCGGACCCGCCACGACCAGCTCGCGGCGCGGGGAGAGCCGGGCGAACAGCAGCGCCCGGTCGAACACCGGGTAGTGGGTGGCGATCACCACGTCGCGGGCGGTGACCGTGTGCCCCGACTCGGTCGTCAGACGGCAGGGCTCGCCGCCCTCCTGCAGGCCGACGACCCGTGTCCCCTCGTACAGCCGGCCACCGCGCGCGACCAGGTCGTCGATGATCGCCCGCAGGTATCTGACCGGGTGGAACTGCGCCTGCCCGGTCACCCGGACCGCGCCCGCCACCGGGAACGGCAGCCCGGTCTCCGTGGTGAACGCGGCCGGCAGCCCCGCCTCGCGCGCCGCATGCGCCTCCGCCCGCACCTCGTCCACGCGCGCCCGGTCCCGCACATACGTGTACGCGTCCCGGGTCTCCCACTCGCAGGCGATGCCCAACTCGGCCACCAGCCCCGCCGCGTGCTCGATCGCCTCGGACTGGGAGCGGGCGTACAGCCGGGCTCCCTCGGGGCCGCGGGTGCGCCGCAGCCGGTCGTAGACGAGGGTGTGCTGAGCCGTCAGCTTGGCGGTGGTGTAGCCGGTGACCCCGGCCGCCGCCCGCCCGGCCTCCAGCACCGCCACCCGCAGCCCGGCCCGGGTCAGCTCGTGGGCACTGCTCAGCCCGGCGATGCCCGCGCCGACGACGGCCACGTCGACGTCCAGGTCCTCGGCCAGCGCGGGACGGGGCGGCGCCGGTGCGGTCCGGAGCCAGTACGAGTCGGTGACGTGCCGCTGCTCCTGCATGGCCGCCGGGTACCCACGCGCGGCGTCTTCAGTGATCGCTCCCGAAGCGAGTGAGGGCGTGGTGGCCCCACACGCACCTGCGCGTGAGGTCACCACGCCCGTCCCTGTCGGCGGTGGGCGGCGGACCGGCCCACCGGATGTCCGGCCCGCTGCCGCTTCCCGCCGTCAGGGAGTTCTGAGCCGGACCGGTGTCAGGCCTTGTTGCTGCAGCCCATGGTCGAGCCGATGTGGGTCGCCTGCGCGCCCGGGTCGCCCTCGCCGTTGAGCGCGTTGCCCAGCAGGCCGTTGAGGATGCCGACCTCGCCGAGCACGTCGACGTTCAGGTCGTGGTCCTTGCAGTTGGAGCTCTGCATGACGTGCCACCCCCCCTTGTCGTGGTCGTCACCGTGTTCGTGCTCGTCGGCGTAGGCCGTGCCGGCGGTGACGAGCCCGACGGTGCTGAGGGCCGCGACGAGCACGGCAGCCCTGCGAAGTCTGTGCATGTCATCTCCATGACGTGAGTGTGGATGCGGTCTGCAACGGGGCGACCTCTTACAGTCACGGAGATTATGTGAAAATAGCCCAAAATCGGCAGCGACGCGCCGGTATTTCTGGATCTAGCCCTTCAGTAGCCGCTCCCGGCATTCCGCCACGTCGAAGTCGCCCTTCGGATAGTGCGGGTCGATCTCCCGCAGGTGCTCCAGCAGCAGGCGGCTGATCGCCCAGTTCCGGTACCACTTGCGGTCCGCCGGCACCAGGAACCAGGGCGCGTACGGCGCCGCGCAGCGCTCCAGGGCCAGTTCGTACGCCTCCTGGTAGGCGGGCCACAGGGTGCGCTCGTCGATGTCGCCGGGATCGAACTTCCAGTGCTTTTCCGGGCGGTCCAGGCGGCGCAGCAGCCGGCGTCGCTGCTCGTCGTAGGACACGTGCAGGAAGCACTTGATCACGGTCACGCCGTCCTCGGCGAGGGAGCGCTCGAAGTCGTTGATGAGGCCGTAGCGGCTGCCGATCTCGGCGGGCCGGGCCAGATGCCGTACACGGGCGATGAGGACGTCCTCGTAGTGCGAGCGGTCGAAGATGCCGATCTCGCCCGGCCGGGGCAGGGCCCGGCGCACCCGCCACAGGAAGTCGTGCTGCCGTTCCTCCTCGGTGGGCGCCTTGAACGCCTGGATCCGGCAGCCCGACGGGTTGAGATGGCCGATGACGTGCTTGACCGTCCCGCCCTTGCCGCTGGTGTCCATGCCCTGGAGCACCAGCAGCACCCGCCGCCGGTCCCCCGCCGTGGCCGCCGCCCACAGCCGTTCCTGAAGGTTCGCCAGGCGCTTGCCCAGACGAGCACTGTCGGCGCGCCCGGCCCGCTTCCCGCCCGGGGCGCCGGGAGTGGCCCGCGCGTCATGCCCGGCAAGCACAACCGGCTCACCGGGCGGAAGGCGCAACAACTCCCTGAGATCCTTCGCGCTTTCCTTCACCACGGCATGGTGCGCCCGACCCTGCCGGTTCCGCCAGCCGTGGCGCCCCGCGCGGTGATCAACGGGAGTAGCGCCCCGTCAGTGTCCCCGTCGCCAGCGTGTGGCCGGACAGGGCGCGCAGCAGGTCGGCGGCGGATGCGTCCGGGGGCAGGGAGAGCCGGTGATCGAGGGCGTAGACCGTCAGGACGTAGTGGTGCGGGTGGTCTCCGCGCGGCGGGCAGGGGCCGCCGTACCCGGTCTTCCCGAAGTCGTTACGGCCTTCGGTCGCCCCCGGCGGACGCTCACCGGCGGACAGCTGCCGGGTGTGCGGGCCGATGTCCCACACCAGCCAGTGCGTGAACGGGCCCCGGGGGGCGTCGGGGTCCCGCAGGAGCAGGGCCAGCGCGGCCGTGTCCGTGGGTACGGCGGTGAAGGCCAGCGCAGGCGAGACGTCCGCGCCGTCGCAGGTGTACCGGCCGGGGACGGTGCCGTCGTCGGTGTAGGCCGCACTGGTCACCGTCAGCTTGCGGGGGGCGTCGAGGGAGGGCGCGGCGGTCGGCCGGCCGCCGCGCCCGCAGCCCGTTACGAGGGCCGTCGCGGCCACGGCGATCACCCAGCTCCTGCGCATGGGCGGCACGCTAGCCGGAGCGGGGCTCCCCGTCACTGTTCGACGCGAGCGGTTGCCGGTTGCCCCGCTCCAGGAAGTGCAGCAGCTCCACCGGGATGGGCAGGACCAGTGTGGAGTTCTTCTCGGCCGACACCGCCATCACCGTCTGCAGCAGCCGCAGCTGGAGCGCGGCGGGTGTGTCGGCCATCTGCTGGGCGGCCTCGGCCAGCTTCTTGGAGGCCTGGTACTCGGCGTCCGCGTTGATGATCCGGGCGCGGCGCTCCCGGTCGGCCTCGGCCTGGCGTGCCATGGACCGCTTCATCGTGTCCGGCAGCGACACGTCCTTGATCTCCACCCGGTCGACCTGGACGCCCCAGCCGACGGCCGGGCTGTCGATCATCAGCTCCAGGCCCTGGTTGAGCTTCTCGCGGTTGGAGAGCAGATCGTCCAGGTCGCTCTTGCCGATGATCGACCGCAGGGACGTCTGGGCCATCTGCGAGACCGCGAACTTGTAGTCCTCCACCTTCACCAGCGCGCTCTCGGCGTCGACCACCCGGAAGTAGACGACCGCGTCCACGCGGACGGTGACGTTGTCGCGGGTGATGCCCTCCTGGGCGGGGATCGGCATCGTGACGATCTGCATGTTGACCTTCTGCAGCCGGTCCACGAACGGGATGATCAGGTTCAGGCCCGGCGACCGTACGTCGTCCGCGACGCGCCCGAGCCGGAACAGCACGCCCCGTTCGTACTGCTTGACGACCCGGGCCGCCATCGCCAGGTACACCAGACCGGCGCTGCCCGCCGCGGCGATCGCTCCCAGCAGTTCCTGGACCATGATGACCTCCAGTTCGTGAGGCCTGCTTTGTCCGCTGCTGTAACGATATGCCAGTTCTGCCGTACCAGGGAGCGGTGCCCCCTGGTACGGCCGCCTCAGACCACCTCAGCCCACCGGCACCGTCAGTTTCACCGGTTCCGTCCCAGCCGCGCTGTGCCGTTCCGCCCAGTTCTTCAGGGCCGTACGGCAGGCGTGGTCCAGGTGGTGCAGGCCGGACAGGTCGAGGCGGACCGGGCGGTCCTGGGGCAGCGACTCCAGGCCGTCCAGGATCTTCGGCAGCCGCAGGAAGGTCGCGTTGCCGGACAGATGCGCGTCGACCGGGCCCGCGCCCTTGTCCATGACCTCCAGCTTGATGTGCGAGGCCTCCCAGGCGGTCTTGACCACGGCCAGCGCGAGACCGATCAGCACGCCCTCGAACATGCTGACCGCCACGATCGAGACCGCCGTGACGGACAGGATCAGCGCCTCGCCCCGGTGCTCGCGCCACAGCACGGCCAACGCCCGGAGCGGGACCAGCTTGGCGCCGGAGTGGACCAGGATGCCCGCGAGCGCCGGGATCGGGAGGTAGGCGAGCACGGCGGGCAGCAGCGCGGCGAACAGCAGCAGCCACACGCCGTGCAGGACACGGGAGGCCTTCGTACGGGCGCCCGCCTGGACGTTGGCCGCGCTGCGCACGATCACCGCGGTCATCGGCAGTGCGCCCAGCAGCCCGCACACCGTGTTGCCGGTGCCTTGGGCGACCAGTTCCCTGTCGTAATCGGTGCGCGGCCCGGAGTGCAGCCGGTCCACGGCCGCCGCGCTGAACAGCGACTCGGCGGACGCGATCAGCGTGAAGGCGACGACCGTGCCGAGCATCCCGATGCCCGCAAGCCCGCCGAACGCGCTGAGCGGCGGCGGCTGGACCGAGCCCAGCAGGCCCTGCACCTCGACCGTGGCGACCGGCAGGTCCAGCGCGAAGGCGGCCACCGTGGCGAGGCCGACCGCGGCCAGCGGACCGGGCAGCGTACGCACCTTGGCCGGGACGTGCTTCCACAGCAGCAGTACGGCGACCGTGCCCGCGCACACCGCGAGCGAGGCCAGCGCCGTGCCGTTGCCGAGGGCGCCCCAGAACGCCCCGGGCAGCCCGGCGATCTTGTCAAGGCCCGAGTCGGGGGCCTTGGCCGCCAGCGCCGGGTACAACTGCCCGGCGACGAGCACGAGTCCGATGCCGGCCAGCATGCCCTCGACGACGGAGACCGAGATGGCGCGGAAGTAGCGGCCCAGCCCGAGCAGGCCCATGCCCACCTGGATCAGTCCGCCGGCGAGCACGATCACGCCGAGCGCCGGCAGGCCGAACTCCTTGACCGCCTCGTAGACGAGCACGGTCATGCCGGCCGCCGGACCCGACACCTGCAGGCTGCTGCCGCGCATCAGCCCGGTGACCAGGCCGCCCACGATGCCGGTGACCAGGCCCAGTTCGGCCGGGACCCCGGAGGCGACGGCCACCCCCACGCACAGCGGCAGCGCGACCAGGAAGACGACGAGGGAGGCGGCGAAGTCCTGCCGCAGGTGAGGGAACCGGGATATCAGGTTCTTGCTGGTCATCGGCGCGCTCACAGGGACTCGAAGGTGTCGGTCTGCGGGCGGTGCGTCCGTACGGTGCCGGTGTGCACCTCGTAGTACCAGGCGTGCAGCTCCAGCTGCCCCGCCGCGAGCCTGCGCTCGACACACGGGTACGAGCGCAGCCGCAGCAGCTGGGTCAGGACGTGGGCCTGCACGCCCTCGGCGACCTCCGGATCCTCGGCCGCGCCGGCCGGACGCGGGGTGGCGTGCGCGAGCCAGTCGCGCACGGCGGGTACGGCGGTCAGGTCGTCGCCGCGCACCAGCGC
>NZ_JBEYEW010000035.1:0-66150 GCF_040634095.1 Streptomyces sp. NPDC007205 | reverse complement strand
GGCAGCAGGTAGAGCCCCGAGAGGAAGAAGGTCATGCTCGCGCCGTGCTCCTTGGCGAGGTCCAGGAAGCGCGGGAAGAGCCCGTTGCCGACCTCGCCGGCGCCGTCCCAGGAGAAGATGACGAACTGCGGCGGGGTCTGGCCCGGCTGCAGCGGTTCGGGCTTGGCCGGCTGGTGCGGCTGCTTGCCCGTGAACGACGTGGAGCCGTCCCCGATCGGCTTGCCCGGACGCGAGCCGGTCCCGTCGCCGTCGGCGTTCTTCCCCTGACCGGAACCGTCCGGGTGGCCGGAGCCGTCCGATGACGTGTGAGTCCCGCAGCCGGCCAGGGTGGCGGCGGCCGCCACGCCCGCGCCGAGTCCGAGCATTCCCCTGCGGGAGTGGGTCCGGGAGACGGTGCGCATGGAGATCCCCGATCGTTGCGCCTGTGGATGGTCACCCAGTCAGAGGGCGTGACGATCGGGGAGGTTCCGTTGATTTGTATGGTTTTCGTAACGGGTAGCGAAAAAGTATGCTAAGCGACGCCAAACGGACCGTCAGAAACCCCTGGTTCAGGCCCCGAAGGCCTTCCCCTGGGCGGTACCCGCGCCCTTCTGCGGCTTGGCACCGGCCCGCAGATGGGCCGGGACGAGATCGATGGCGGGCTCGCTGTAGCCGACCGACACGATCTTGTCGCCCAGATATGTGAAAGTCGTCAGGGAGGCGAGCGTGCACTGCCGCTTGCGCGGGTCGTGCCACAGCCGCCGCCGCTCGACGTAGGACCGCACGATCCAGACCGGCAGCTGATGGCTGACCAGCACCGCCTCGTGCCCGCGCGCCCGGTCCTTGGCCGCGTTCAGCGCGCCCATCATCCGCACGACGATGTCGACGTACGGCTCACCCCAGGACGGCTTGAACGGGTTGACCAGGTGCTTCCAGTTGTCGGGCTGGCGCAGCGCACCGTCCCCCACCCCGAAGGTCTTGCCCTGGAAGACGTTGTCGGCCTCGATGAGCCGCTCGTCGCTGTCCAGGTCGAGGCCGTGCACCTTGGCGACCGGGGCGGCCGTCTCCTGCGCCCGCTCCAGCGGCGAGGCACAGACGTACGTCACGTCCCGCGCGGCAAGGTGCTCGGCGACCCGGTCCGCCATCTGCCGCCCCAGCTCGGACAGGTGGTACCCGGGCAGCCGCCCGTACAGGACCCCGTCCGGGTTGTCGACCTCACCGTGCCGCATGAGGTGGACGACGGTGACGTCCTTGTCCCTGTTGCCGTTGCTGATGCTCACGCGGTGGCCTCCGCAGCCGCCCGGGCCGCCGCCGGAAGGGCGTCGGCGATCTTCTGGATGGCCCGCTCGTCGTGGGCCGTGGACACGAACCAGGACTCGAAGGACGACGGCGGCAGGTAGACGCCGTTCGACAGCAGCGAGTGGAAGAACGCGGTGAAGCGGTACGACTCCTGCCGCTTGGCGTCCTCGTAGGTGCGCACCTGCCGGTCGGTGAAGAACACCGAGAACATGTTGGAGGCGGTCTGCACCCGGTGCGCGACACCCTCCTTGCCGAGCGCCTCGCCGACCAGGGACTGGATCTGCGCGGAGACGGCGTCGACCTTCTCGTAGGCGGCGTCGTCGAGCAGCCGCAGCTGGGCGAGCCCGGCGGCGGTGGCGACGGGGTTCCCGGAGAGGGTGCCGGCCTGGTAGACGGGCCCGGCGGGGGCGAGGTGGGCCATCACATCGGCCCGCCCGCCGAAGGCGGCGGCGGGGAAACCGCCCCCCATGACCTTCCCGAAGGTCATCAGGTCCGGCCTGACCCCGTCGATGCCGTACCAGCCGGCGCGGCTGGTACGGAACCCGGTCATGACCTCGTCGGAGATGTACAGGGCGCCGTTCTTGTGGCAGGCGTCCTTGAGTCCCTGGTTGAACCCGGGGCCCGGCGGCACGACACCCATGTTGCCGGGCGAGGCCTCGGTGATCACGCACGCGATCTCACCCGGGTACCGGTGGAAGGCCTCCTGCACGGCCTCCAGGTCGTTGTACGGCAGCACGATCGTGTCGCCGGCCTGGGCGCCGGTGACACCGGGGGTGTCAGGCAGCGCGAACGTGGCGACCCCGGACCCGGCGGCGGCCAGCAGCGCGTCCACGTGCCCGTGGTAGCACCCGGCGAACTTGATCACTTTGGACCGGCCGGTGAACCCACGGGCGAGGCGGATCGCGCTCATGGTCGCCTCGGTGCCGCTGCTGACCAGCCGCACCTGCTCCACGGGCTCGACCCGCGCGACGATCTCCTCGGCGAGCGCGACCTCGCCCTCACCGGGCGTGCCGAAGGACGTACCACGGGCGACGGCCTCCTGGACGGCGGCGATGACCTCGGGGTGCGCGTGCCCGAGGATCATCGGCCCCCAGGAACAGACGAGGTCGACGTACTCGCGGCCATCGGCGTCGGTGAGGTACGGGCCCTGGCCGGACACCATGAAGCGGGGCGTGCCGCCGACGGCGCGGAAGGCGCGCACCGGCGAGTTCACACCGCCGGGCGTGACGCCGGAGGCGCGGTCGAAGAGCGCCTGGGAGGCGGGCGCGTCGTAGGGATAGGGCGTTTCGCTCAGGGCACTCATGACCTGCTGCTTCTCCGGCTTCTTCGGACTCCGGCTGCTGGGGTGACCTCCTCAGGGTAGGCCGCGACCCGGCGGGCGCGTGGCCCGCCTCAAGATCCAAGCGCCGCCATCCGCCATCTGCGAGACTGAAACCTGATACACACAGCTCTCACGCACGTAATGATCAGAGGCCGGACAAGAACCCGTGGACTGGTTGTTCCACCGCACGTTTCGGCGGGCGGCCGTGGGGGAGGTCACTGACACGATGATCGGGTTGCGCGGCGGGGGCCACGCGTCCTAGAAAAGCAGTCGGGTGGAGATATGCATCGCGGTGGCGGACTGGGCGAGGGGACTGATGACCTGGGTCCTCGACGTGCCCGGCGGGGAAGGCACCGGCGCGACGCGGAGGAATCGACCGAGGCACGGCAGAGCGACGCACGTCAGACACAGGGTGTACCGGGAGAGCCCGAGCGGTACGACCGGCAGGGTGATCGGCAGCTGGAGAGCCGGCTGGAGCGACCGATCGACGGCCGGTCCGACCACCGGGCCGACCGCCTGAGGGCGGGGAGCAGGAATGGTGGTCGGGTGGGGGTGACGTACAAATACTTCGGCGCGCCGGACGGCGCGACCGCGGCCCGTGTCCCCATCTCGATGCGTCCCGAGGAACTCGGCGGCGACGAGCTGGGCATGAACGGCATGTTCACCAAGATCAAGCCGGAGACCATGGCCGCGATGGTCCTGACCGGCATCGAAGGCGTCCCCCTGCACAAGGTCCCGCCCCTGGAACTGGTCGTCCTGCACCCCGACTACGCGGTCGTCAAGCTCCCCATGACCGTCGTCGACCCCCTGCGCGGCATCGGCGAGGAGGCGGTCGGAGCGGCGGCCTTCATCTGGTCGACGGTCCCGGACCGGGGCGGGCCGCGGGATGCGTTCAATGTGTACCAGTTGCTGCACGAGTGGCAGGATTTTTCGCACCGGCTGCATGAGGCGGGGCATCAGCCGTATTGCCTTGTGTGGCCCTGAGCTGGGGTTTCGTGGGGTTCGGGCGGGGTCTTCGGGCCTCGCCCTTTTTGGTGCCGGAGGGGGGCCGTCAGGCGGCCAGGGCACATTGGGGGCACATTGGTTTTGCTGGGGGTGCTGATGTGCCCTGGGCTGCGGGCGGGTCGCCGTCGTCTTCCGCCCCGGTTTCCGCTTCCGCTTGTTCCGTGAAGGCGTCGTCGATCGCCTTGCGGGTGCGGGTCTCGCTGGACGGCAGCAGGTGCGTGTACGTCCGGAGCGTGAAGCCCGGGTCCGAGTGGCCGAGATCCTCGGAGAGCGCCTTGATGCTCTCCCCCGCGTCCAGGAGCACGGAGGCGTACGCGTACCGGAGGGCGTGCATGCCGTCTTCCGGGGCCGCCTGGAGGTAGCGCGCGCCCCGCTCTCGGGGAGGGATCACCCATGGTCAACATCCGCGTCGCGATCGACGCGGCGCTGCGCCGGAGGGCGGTGGGCAAGGACCACGCGGAACTGTTCCTGAAGACCGCCAAGGTCCTGTACTTCCCGCAGCGCACCAGCACCGCCGCCCTGCACCAGCTGAAGGGCACCATGCCCGAACCCGACCGACAGCGCCTTGCCGGCTACCTGCGGTCCCCCGAGGCTCCGGATGCCAAGCGGGAAGACGCGCTCGCCCTGCTGGACCGGATGCGGCAGGACGCCGAACAGTACGAGACCGTGCCCGTCCCGGAGGTGGCTGCCCGATGACCACGACCGCTCCCGACCTCGCGGAACGGTTCCGCACCGACGGATTCGTCTTCCCCGTGAACGCGCTCACGCGTGCCGAGGCCGACCAGGCGCTGGCAGAGTGCCAGACCTACTTGCCTGCGGTGAGCGCAGTGGGCGGCGCCCTGGCACGGTACGCGGCCTTTCCCAAGATCCACCTGGTCGCCTCCTGGGCCGATCGGATCGTGCACCACCCCGCGATCCTCGACGCCGTCGAGTCACTGCTGGGACCCGACCTGCTGGTGTGGTCCACCAACCTCTTCATCAGGCCCGCGCCCAGCGGTAGTTCACTCGCCTGGCACCAGGACGCCGTCTACCTGGGCCTGGACGACTACCAGCAGCACGCGGCACGCGTCTGGGTCGCGCTCACCGACACCACTGTCGCCAACGGCACCATGCGCTACGCGCGGGGTTCCCACCTGCGCGGCGCGTTGCCCCATCGGTTCGGCGGTTCCGGTCTGGAGGACATCATGCGCGGTGAGGAGATCGCCGTCGACATCGACGAGGCGGCGGCTGTCGACGTTCTCCTTGACGCTGGCCAGTGCTCCGTGCACCACCTGGCCATGGCCCACGCCTCGGGCCCCAACCAGACCGATACTGGACGTTTCAACTTCGCAATCGACTACATCACACCGCGAGTCTCCCCCACCGCGGGCGAGGACAGCGCCCTGCTCGTCCGCGGCACGGACACCGGTGCTTTCCTGCCCGAACGCAGGCCCGAGTCCAACTTCGACCAGGCCGCCCTGAACGAGTTCTACTCCGCTGTCACTCGTCGCCAGAAGCGGATCGACCAGACGGTCCTGAAACGGAACGCCGGGAAAGGCCCCGACACACCCCGGGACTCGTCGTGACGACGGCACGCCCTACTGGCAAGGACGCCGACTCCGCGGTCTCCGAAGCCGCCGACGCCGACTGGCTGTCCGGGATCGTGCCTCCCTGGTGGACGGCCGGAAGCGTCCCTCACCGGATGGACCTGTCCGGCTGGATGCCGCCCGTGATCGACCAGGGGCAGGTCCCACTGTGCACCGCCGCGGTCACTACGGCGATCGCCGGCTATTACGCCCGCCGGGCCAAGCAGCTGGAGTTCACCCCCTGAGTCCTTTTCAATTACCGGCTCTCGCGCCGGCTCGCCGGTTCCGCGGACCGCAAGGGCTCCCGTCTGGAACACAGCTTCCGCGCCTGGGCAGAGTCGGGGCTGTGCGAGGAGGCAGCCTGGCCGTACGACGAACTCGGTCGGACCCGGGTCGACCGGGATCCGCCCGAGCACTGCCACATCACCGCGCGGCACTCCCGCCCGATCCCGCGTCCGCTGCGCGCGCCGGACGGGGCCGGCCTGCTCGACCTGGCGCGCCGGTCCATCGCGCTGGGCATCCCTGTGGGCGTGGAGATCCGGCTCTGCCCGTCGATCTCCATGTCCCTGCTGAACGGCGGTGTCATTCCCGTACAGCTGCCCACGGAGCAGTCGGTGGGACCTCATGTGGTGCTGTTGACCGGCTACGACGACGAGGCGGACACCGCTCCCTACGACCGGGGTACCGGCTCGGGAGCCTTCCGCGTCCGGAACAGCTGGGGAGCCGGCTGGGGGGTCCAGGGCTACGGCCTCCTCCCCTATCCTTCCTCGAACAGCAACTCACTGGCGAGAACTGGATTGTCGTGGAAGAGGACTGACAGAAACAGTGAGTGCGGCTCGTCCGGAAAGCTCTCTTTTCGGCCCGCGTCTACGAAAGAAAGCAGCCAGTAGGGGCCTTCGCGTCGCTTGGCCGCGAAGAGCCAGCGGGGATAGTAACCAGTGAACCTAACACCCCCGAGAGGAAAGTTGGTTGACGTTGCGGAGGTTCCTGGCGACCACCGCCCGATGGGCGGCACCTACCGTTGTCCTCGCCCAGGTCTGCCTCTTATGGACCGGCGTGTTCAGCCTCGGCGAGGCGGTGGCGGTCGGACTGCTACTCGAACTCCTCCTGGCTGGGATCGTGATCACCGAATTCACCCTTGCCACGCGGGCCTACAAGACCTCCCGGAGCCGGGGGGCCGACGGGCAGGAGGCCCTCAACCAGGCGCTATCCACCGTGCTCCCTGCCCCTGTGGCCAAGGCGATGGGGATGGAATTCGGCCTTTTCCGCGCTCTTTGGCGCTGGATCCGTCGCAAGCCGGACGCACCGGAAGGCCACCAGATCCTGACCTACGGCTCGGAAATCAAGCCAATCATGTGGACAATGGTGTTTCTCGTGCCTCTGGAGATCCTCGCCGTCGAGTTCCTCGTCCCCTGGTCCGTGGTGCGCATCATCCTGCTGGCGCTCTCCATCTACGGAACCCTCTGGGTGCTCGGCTTCATCGCGGCACTGTCCATCCGCCCGCACAGCGTCGGCGACGGCAAAATGGTGCTGCGATTCGCCCACTTCGTGCAGATCGCGATCCCGCTTGACCTCGTCGAATCGGTCCGCACGACCCGGCACAGCGGCTATCGCAGAGCTGTCCAGATCAACGACGGCGTCCTGGCGATGCCAATCGGTGACTCCACCACCCTGAGCGTCAAGCTGCGCGAGCCGTACTCTGTGGCGCCCAAGCCCGGGAAGCCGTTCCAGGAGGTGCGAGAGGTCCGCTTCGCCGCGGACAACACTCGTGAAGCCGCCCGTATCCTCACGGCGAACATCGTCGCCGACTGATCCGGCTGTCGACCCTCGACGGTCGTGGTCGCCGAGGGCACATCCAGGGCACATGAGCCTGGGAAACGGCGTTGACCGGTGAGAACTACGGAGAGGAGTTTTCCCAGGTCAACGCATATTCCACCGAGAAACCCCAAGTCAGCGCCCTCCCGCCTCCATTCGCTGCACGAGTGGCAGGATTTTTCGCACCGGCTGCATGAGGCGGGGCATCAGCCGTATTGCTTGGTTTGGCCCTGAGCTGGTGTTTTGCTGGGTTCGGGCGGGGCTTTCGGGTCCCGCCCTTTGTCATGTGCCGGGAGGTCCGCGCTGACCGGCGTACGGCAACCTGGCCGTGCGGTGCGCAACGCGCGTGACGACACTGGAACCGTGGAAGGCCGGCCTCCCTCGCAGCCTGCGGACGTGCCCCCGTCGGACGCTGCCGAGGGGCACGAATACACGGGGGCCGTGTACGGCTCGCTGCTCGCGGCCTCGGTGGTGGTCGGAGCGGGCTCACTCGGTTCCTTCCCCCGGCTTCAACTCGTTCTCCTGCTGCTGTGCACCGGCATGGTGTCCTGGGCGACCCACGTGTACGCCCGGCTCTTCCTGGAACGGATCAAGGGCGCGCCGGTGGGCCGGAAGGCGATCCGTGGAGCGTGTGCGGCCGAGTGGCCCATCATCATGGCGGCCGTGCCACCGGCCGTGGCGGTCGCCGTCACACCCCTGCTGGGCATCGGTCCGAGAGGGGCTCTGTGGCTGGCCCTGGGCGTAGCGCTGGCCGGGTATGTCGGCTGGTCCACGCTCGCCGCCCACCACGCGGGGGCCACACGCCGGGCTGTGGTGAGCGCAGGGGCGGTCAACCTGCTGCTCGGCCTGGTCGTCGTTCTCTTCAAGGTCGCCATCAAGCACTGACGCCGTAGCGTCCGAGCCGTTGATCACCCTCCCGCTCATCAGGCGTCCCCCGCCGTCGAGTGCGACGCTGGAAGTGGTCCCGCCCCGGCCTCTGGAACACAGGAGGAGCCGACATGGAGATCAAGCCGCAGGCGGTCGTCATCCCCAAGGACACCGGCCAACTGGAACAGGGGAAGTACGGCCCCGTCTTTCCGAGGACCCCGGCCTGCTACGGCTTCACCATCGTCGCCAAGGTCAAACCGGGCCGGGCCGACACGATGCGGGAGTACGGCCTCACCCTGGCCAAAGCGCTGGAGCAGGACCCGTACCTTCTCGCGCCTTTGAAGCTGCACTATCTGCGCTGGGTTCTCTTCGACGACGACACGCGTTTCATGTATCAGGGGATCTTCGACACCGACTTCGACAAGTACACCGAGGACGCCGTCGCCCTCTTCAGCAAGGCGGGTGTGAGCACCGCCTTCGAGAACCTCGAAGGATTTCCCGAGGACTGGCGGACCAACCCCGAGGCGTTCGTGCGCTTCGTACGGGAACACCACTGTCCGAGCTTCATCGAGTACGGCGAGTACCCGTACGTGACGGCGGACGAGATCAAGAAGGCGTTGCGGATCAAGAACGCCCTGTCAGAGATGCTCGACCAAATGCAATGAGACGACCAGACGGTCGGACGTATGAGACGAGTGGCAATGAGCGAGGTCCGGACCGCGCGCACGTACAACCAGAGGCACATTCCACGGGAGTACACCCCTGGCGGGCGGCGGGTGAGCATCTATGTCTCGTGGAGCTATCCGGCCGAGGCCGGCCGCAACCCGGCCGAGCTGGACAACCGCTTCTCCACGATGACGGAGGTCAGGCGGGCGGCGTGGCCGGCGTACGAGGACGCGCAGTGGTCCGACCCGTATCGGTTCCAGCAGGGCGTCGCCGGATCGCTGGAGCTGTTCTTCTGGGCCTGGGTGCCGTTCCAGGACTTCGTCGAGGAGGTCACGGGGCACCCCGTGCCGGTGTACCAGCGCATCGACCAGGCGGGTTTCTTCACACCGCTCGACGAGCGGGTGCTCGACGACACGGACGTCCTGTTCGTGTTCGGGCTGGACCACGCGGTCACCGAGCAGGAGGCACAGCCCGGGGAGATCGAGGCCATGCGGGCGTTTCTCGCCCGGGAGGACACCCGTCTCGTCCTGGGCCCGCACCACGATGTCGGCGCATCGGACGATCCCTCGGTACGGGAGATGGAATACCGCCATCACGGCGATCCCCTGGTGCCACGCCAACAGCGGTTCGCCACCTACGTCAGGGACGTGATGCAGGGCCTCGGAGTACCGGTCATGAACCGGTACGGCCTGCGCCCGGCAACCCGTGAGGGCAACCAGATCGTCCCTCTGTCCACAGTCCGGGACCTGGACCCGAAGGACTGGCTGGACGGGGTGACGAACTTCAACTTCCACATGCACCTGCCGCACTACGACGTGACGACCGACGAGCCGGACACCGTCCACGTGCTGGCCAGGCAGCCGATCGACATGTCGAGGCCGCATCCGTTCACCGAAGCCGGCAACACCGAGTTCAACATGTTCCTGTGGATGCCTCCCGGCGGCGAGCGAGCCGGTGATCTGCTGCTGGCGGACTCGACGATCTTCAGCTCCTTGTTCGGCGGGGACGAAAGCCTGCGGAACTTCTGGCGAAACCTCGTCTCCAAGTAGGGCCACGGGGAGGTCGACCATGAGCGTTCACCCGGAGGCCGCGCTCGAACTCGACGACATCCAGCGCGGGGTTCTCAGCGCCCGGCCGACGCCTTACGCGGCGACGTACCTCGCCTTCCGCATCGACGACCGGGGGCACGGGCGGGAGCTGATGCGGCGCGCGAGTACGGCGGTGACCTCCGCGGCGGACACGGTCAGTCCCTTGGGAGAGACCTGGGTGAGTCTGGCCGTCACCTGCCGCGGCCTGGAGGTGCTGGGGGTACCGCGCGCCTCACTGGACACGTTCGCGTGGGAGTTCCGGCAGGGGATGGCGGCCCGTGCCAGAGCGCTGGGCGATGTGGGGGACAGCAGCCCGGAGCACTGGGAAACACCGCTGGGCGGCCCCGACGTCCATGTGGTGCTCACCGCGGTCGCGCCGGACCCCGAGCACCTGGAGGCGGCGATCGACCGCGCCCGCCCCGCTTACGACCGGCTCGCAGGCGTGACGGCGATATGGCGGCAGGACTGCTACGCGCTGCCCACCGAGACCGAGCATTTCGGCTACCGCGACGGGGTCAGCCATCCCGCCGTCGAAGGCAGCGGGATACCGGGATCCAACCAGCTGGAAGTGCCGCTGAAGGCCGGCGAGTTCGTCCTCGGCTACCGGGACGAGATCGGCGGTATGCAGAGCCCACAGCCCACCGGGCTGGGCCGCAACGGCAGTTACGCGGTCTTCCGCAAGCTCCACCAGAACGTCGCCGAGTTCCGGCGGTACCTGAAGGACAACTCCACCGGGCCCGAGGACGAGGAACTGATCGCCGCGAAGATCATGGGGCGCTGGCGCAGCGGTGCTCCCCTGGCACTGGCACCGCAGGCCGACGATCCCGCGCTCGGCGCCGACCCGCACCGCCGTAACACCTTCCTGTACAAGAGCGACGACCCGACGGGATTCACGACGCCCGGCGGCAGCCACATCCGCCGCGCCAACCCCCGCGATGCCGCGGTAGCAGGAGAGGTACGACTGCACCGCATGATCCGGCGCGGCGCCGTCTACGGCCCGCCGCTGCCCGAAGGAGTGCTGGAGGACGACGGCGCCGACCGCGGCCTCATGTTCGCGTTCATCGGAACACACCTCGGGCGGCAGTTCGAGTTCGTCCAGACGCAATGGATGAACGACGGCGTCTTCTTCGGCGCGAACGACGCCAAAGACCCCGTCACCGGATCCCACGACGGGTCCGCCGGCTACACCATCCCCCGCCGCCCGGTGCGCCGGCGCCTCGCCCCACTGCGGCGGTTCGTCGTCACCCGAGGAGGCGAGTACTGCTTCCTGCCGAGCCTGACCGCGCTGCGCCGGCTGGGCGAGCTGGAGGACTGAGAGGGCGTGACGCGGGCGTGACGCAGGCCGTGGCGCCGCCGCGAGGGAAACGCCAGGGACACCCCGCACATGCTGTTCAACGCCGTCACCGTGATCTTCGTCGCGGCGACCATGTTCGCGGCCGGACTGGGGGCACCATCGCGGCGCTGCGCCGTGGACCAGCACCCGGGTGAAGCCGGCTGCACGTCCGCACTCGGCTGCCTTCGCGGGCAACGACTCGATCGGCAGGAGATGGCTCGCAGCCGGCAGGCCGGCCGGCATCTCCCCCTCCCCCCTCGCCGCTCCGGACGGCGGCCGCGACCGGCACAGAGTCCTTGCCCGGGACCTGCTGGATCATCTGGTCGGCCCAGCCGCTCGGACCTTCCGGCCCGAGCCACCGGACCCCACGCGAAGGCGCCACCGCCCGGCAGCCGCTGATCACTCGTGTCGGGCGCGGCGGGAAGTGATCGGCTGAGCGCCCAGCTCTACGGCGGGGGAAAGCCTGTCATGGCGAGCACACATCTTCGTGCCTGCCGGGGTTAGGGTTGTCGCACGACGCAGACGGTGGCCGGGCCCCTCGACCGCGTCCTCGAAACGAAGGGTGCTATGCCCGCTGAAAACACTCCTGTCGCCGGCAACCTCGATGACGACGACTATCCCGCCTACACGATGGGGCGCGCCGCCGACGTCCTCGGCACCACCCCCGCCTTCCTCCGGGCCGTCGGTGAAGCCGAGTTGATCACTCCGCTGCGTTCGGAAGGCGGCCACCGCCGGTACTCCCGCCGCCAGTTGCGCGTCGTCGCGCGCGCCCGTGAGCTGGTCGACCAGGGCACCCCCATCGAGGCCGCGTGCCGCATCGTCTCCCTCGAGGACCGGCTCGACGACGCCCTCCGCCTGAACCGGGAAATGCGTCGGAGGCTGGACGGCCAGGACACGGATACCTAGTCCCGCGGCTACAGAAATACAGGCAGCAGCCGCATACGATTTCCCGGGCAATCCGGAAAACGCATGGGGCTGCCGGTCGACCTGTGTTAGCGTGATACCAGTTGCAGTTTTGGTTACCAGAGACTTGTTTCTTTGCGGAGCTTTCCGGATCCTTCCGGAGGGGTGATCATCGCGGCGACTCGGCTCCGTAAAGTGCGGAGTCCGGCACTGCCCCCCAAGGGAGATTCAATATGGCATCTGGCACCGTGAAGTGGTTCAACGCGGAAAAGGGCTTCGGCTTCATCGAGCAGGACGGCGGCGGCGCTGACGTGTTCGCCCACTACTCGAACATCGCCACCCAGGGCTTCCGCGAGCTTCAGGAAGGCCAGAAGGTTACCTTCGACGTCACGCAGGGCCAGAAGGGCCCGCAGGCCGAGAACATCGTTCCCGCCTGACACTGACGCGAACTGTCGCGAGCCAGTGGTTCGCGCATCATGAGGCTGGGGCCCGCGCTCTTGGGGTGCGGGCCCCAGCCTCATTGGTTCCACCACTCTCCGGATCTACCGGACCGCCGCCCCCTGCTTCAGCACGACGAGGCGCGGCACTTCTTGTTTTTCTTCGGCTCATTCTTGCGAATCCTTGTGCGGTTGTCGCCGTCGAACGGAATTCCTCGATACGCCGCATCGAGGAAGGTTCCTCAATGAACCGCACCCGCCGCACCGACGGCACTTCCGGTGGCTTCCGCGGGGACAGAAGGTCCACGCGTTCGACGAGCTCCGCTCCCGGCAGCCGCTTCCGTACGCAGGGGGCCGGCCGCCAGGGCCCCCGCCCGGGCAGCAGACGAAACGGCCAGGGCGCACGCTCCGCCCCGCGCCAACAGGAGTTCGCCCTGCCGGTCACCCTCACCGAGCCGTTGCCGGCGGTCGAGACGTTCGCCGAGTTGGACATGCCCGCACATCTGCTGGCCGCCCTCGCCGCCGAGGGCGTGACCGTGCCCTTCCCCATCCAGGCGGCCACACTGCCGAACGCGCTGGCCGGCCGGGATGTCCTGGGCCGGGGCCGTACCGGCTCGGGCAAGACGCTCGCCTTCGGCCTGCCGGTACTCGCCCGTCTGGACGGCCAACGGGCCCAGCCCCGGCAGCCGCTGGCCCTCGTCCTCGTACCGACCCGGGAACTGGCCCAGCAGGTCACCGACGCGCTCGCCCCCTACGCCCGCGCCCTGCGCCTGCGGCTCGCCACCGTGGTGGGCGGCATGTCCATCGGCCGGCAGGCGAGCGCGCTGCGCGGCGGCGCCGAGGTCGTCGTCGCGACGCCCGGCCGCCTCAAGGACCTCCTCGAGCGAGGAGCCTGCCGACTGGACCAGGTCGCCGTCACCGTCCTGGACGAGGCCGACCAGATGGCCGACATGGGTTTCATGCCGCAGGTGACCGAACTGCTCGACCAAGTCCCCGCCGGCGGCCAGCGGTTGCTGTTCTCGGCCACCCTGGACCGCAACATCGACCTCCTGGTGCGCCGCTACCTCCACGACCCCGTCGTGCACTCGGTCGACCCGTCCGCGGGAGCCGTCACCACCATGGAGCACCATCTGCTCCACGTGCACGACGCCGACAAGGACACCGCCGCGACCGAGATCGCCGCCCGCGACGGACGCGTGATCATGTTCCTGGACACCAAGCACGCGGTCGACCGGCTGACCAAGCACCTGCTGTCCGTCGGGGTACGTGCCTCGGCCCTGCACGGCGGCAAGTCCCAGTCGCAGCGCAACCGGACCCTCGCACAGTTCAAGGACGGCCACGTCACGGCCCTGGTGGCCACCAACGTCGCCGCCCGCGGAATCCATGTCGCGGGCCTCGACCTCGTCGTGAACGTCGACCCTCCCGGCGACCACAAGGACTACCTCCACCGTGGCGGCCGTACCGCACGCGCCGGCGAGTCCGGCACCGTCGTCACCCTTGTCCTTCCGCACCAGCGGCGCTCGATGGACCGGCTGATGGCCGACGCCGACATCACCCCGCGTACCGTCCGGATCCGCCCGGGCGAGGCCGAACTGCACCGCATCACCGGCGCCCGGACCCCCTCCGGCGTACCGGTCACCCTCACCGCACCGGTCGGCGAGCGAGCCGAACGGGGCAAGCGTGCCGGGTCCGCCGCCCGCGGTCGCGGGGGACGGACCGCTGCCCGTGGCGGGAGTGGACGGGCCGCCGCCCGGACCCGTCGCTCCGCCCCGAGGAGCAACCCCTAGCCCAGGCCCCGGCACGCGCTCCCGGTGGTCGGGGCGAGCCGTCGCCCCTCCTGCCCGTCCCGACGAAGAGGAGAAGCCCTTGACGCCGCTTCCGCCCCGCTCACTCCCGGCAGAGGACACCGACGGCACCGGTTTGACCGCCCGTGACGCCATGCACGCCCCTGGTCCCCAGGTGGACGACCACATGACCGTCGACGTGGCCCTGTCCGTGCTCATCGGCGCCCGCGTCCCGCATCTGCTCCTCCAGGACGAGGACGGGCGATGCGCGGGACTGGTCACCCGGGCCCAGCTCGCCACGCACCGCGGCGGCTCCTGGTACAGCGAACGGACGCGGCTGCGGGACATCCCGCTCGACCGCGGTCCGTTCACCGCGGCCGTGGCGGTACTCGGCGAGGCGGTGGCCGCCATGCGGGCCCGCACGCTGGACGCCTCCCCCGTGACCGACGAGCACGGCTACGCCCTCGGCGTCCTCGCTCTCCCCCGCTGACCGCCGCCGCGCGGTCGGCCCCTGCGGTGTTCCTCCCCACCCCCGTGGAGTCATTCATGCGCTGTGTCATCGCCCGTTTCCCCTTCGACCTGATCAAGAGCGAGATCGAGCAGTCGATGAGCGGCATCACACCCGAGCCGGTCACCGGCGTGGCCGTCACCATCGGCCGCCGCGTCTACCCCGTGATGCAGGTCGGAGGAGTGATCACCAAGCTGGACCGTCGCGACTTCACGGCAGGTGAGATGCGCCGGGCACTGACCCGGCTCGGCTTCACCTGCCACGAAGCACCGCCGGTCCCGTCGGCCCCGGACACACGAGCCGACGAGAATCTGCTGGGGTGGTGACCGTCGGGCCCGCTGTCCGCGCTGCGAGGCAAGGCCGGCAGGTGTAGAGCGCCGCAGCAGGTGGCACCCGGGCTACGAGCGGGACACGTGAACCGCGTGCCGTCGCCGCCAGCGGTTCGGCAAGGAGCCGGGAGGCGCACGGGGCCGGTAGCGCCCGCGCCACCCGGTTGTCGCCGCCGGGCTGCCCGACGACAACCGGTGTGGGCGCCCGTGCTCCGTGAAGCGCGCATCGGCCGGGTGCCGTACCGTCCTCCCTTTCGTGCGGTCCTCCCTCCCATTGGGTCCCGGCCCCGCTGGGTCTATCGTCTGAATCCTGAGGCCAGGACGAGGAGGACGGCCGGTGATGCCGCAGGACGAGGCCGTGATCGGCTGCATGGGCAAGGTGCTCATCGGGACGCGGGGATCCGCGGGCCCCGGTGAGGTCCTGGTGCGGGTCAGGGGCGGCTCCGAGACCTTCCTGGCATGGTCCGAGGATCCCCTGCCCGCGGGCGCCACGGTCCTCGTGATCGAATCACGGGGATGCCGCGAGGTCGGCGTCATCGAGTGGGTGGATCCATTGGACGCGCTCGGCGGAGAGGCCGCCGGCGCAGGCTGAGGAGTACAAGCATGTTCGGATACCGCGTTCCCGCTCCCGACGAGGCGATGTTGATCTCGGGGGGCCGGCGGGGACTGGGGGGCGCGCCGTTCCGAGTGGTGACGGGCCACGGAAAGTTCGTCCTCCCGGTCTTTCGCAAGGTCCGGTTCCTCACCCTCTCCATGTGTGAGGCCGAGGTCACCGAGACCTGCGTGACCAAGCAGGGCATCTCGCTGCACGTCCGCGCGGTCATCGCCTTCAAGGTCGGCAACGACCACGAGAGCATCATCAACGCCGGTCAGCGCTTCCTCTCCGACCAGGAGCAGATGTCGGTGCTCACCGGCCGGATCTTCGCCGGTCATCTGCGGGCCATCATCGGCTCGATGACGGTCGAGGAGATCGTCACCGAACGGCAGAAGCTCGCCGCCGAGGTGCTCGACACCTCCAAGGTGGAGATGGCGAAGATCGGCCTGATCGTCGACTCGCTGCAGATCCAGTCGATCGACGACGGCGACACCGGCTACATCGCCGCGATGTCCGCCCCGCACAAGGCGGCGATCCAGCGCCAGGCGCAGATCGCCCAGGCCCAGGCCACCCAGGCCGCGGTCGAGGCCGAGCAGGCGGCGGCCCGCAAGCAGGCCGAGTACGCCCGGCAGACCGCCGTCGTCAAGGCCGAGTACTCGGCCGAGGTGGACCGCGCCCAGGCCCAGGCCGGGCAGGCCGGACCGCTGGCGCAGGCCCACGCCCAGCAGGAGGTGCTGGCCGCCCAGACGGAACTGGCCGAGCGCCAGGCCCGGCTGCGCCAGCAGCAGCTGGTCGCCGAGGTCGTCAAGCCCGCCGAGGCCGAGGCCGAGCGGGTCAGGATCCTCGCCGCCGCCGAGGCCCAGCGCATGAAGATCCAGGCCGAGGCCGCCGCCTCCTACGACCGGGTCGCGCTCGACCGGATGCTCATCGACCAGCTCCCGCAGATCGTGAAGGAGGCCGCGGGGGGCCTGGCCGGCGCCAATGTCAATGTCCTGAACGGCGCGGACGGGCTCGGCGAGATCGCCGCGGGTCTGGTGTCCCAGGGTCTGACGATCCTCGACTCCGTCCGGCAGAACCTGAACGGCGGCCAGGACGACACCAAGGACAACCCCGGCACCAGGGGGCACCTCAACGGCCTGCGCCAGCTGCGCTCGGGCAAGGACGGGGCGTCGGAGGACGACGGTCCGGTGAACCTGGACTAGGCGCTGTCGGCCCGGGCGCTTCGCCGGTTGTCCTGCACGACCGTGACATGACGGTCCGGCCCCGGACGCTCCAGCTCGTCCAGTACCGCCACCGCCAAGTCCTCGGCGCTGATCCAGGACCGGCCGTCGGCGCCGATGAGCAGGGTGTCGGTGCCGCGCCGGTAGTGCCCCGTCCGTGTGCCCGGTTCCAGTACGGCGGGCGGGCTCAGGTAGACCCAGTCGGCGGCGGGGTGGGCCTGGCAGGTGCGCAGTTGGGCGACGCCGGCGAGCGCCACGGCACGGTACTCGTCCGGCACGTACGCGGGGTTCTCGGCGACCAGCAGCTCCCGGTCGCCGGGGCTGTGCAGGGCGCCGGCGCCGCCGACCACGAGGACGCGGATGCCGAGCCGTGCGGCGGCGTCCAGCACGGCACGGGTGGCGCCGGCCAGGAACTCCTGGTCGGCCGGGAACGTCCGCAGGGTCAGTACGACGGCGCCGGCGCCGGTCAGTGCCTCCCGTACGGCGTCCGGGTCGGCGGCGTCCACCGCGACCGGTGTCACGTCAGGGTCGTCGCTCACCGGCGGCTTCCGGGACAGCGCCAGCACCCGGTGTCCGCGCGCCCTCGCCTCGCCTGCCACCCGGCCGCCCACCATCCCGGTGGCCCCGAACACGGCGATCGTCATGCCCATCGGCATCGAGAAACTCCTCCTGTGTGGTGGTCTTCTTACGGTCCGCGGGATCCAGTTGCGCGGCCACCAGCGCGGTCAGCGCCAGGGCGAAGCCCAGGGTCTGCGGCAGGCTCAGCGACTCGCCCTGTGCGATGCCGATGACGGTCGCGACCAGCGGGGACAGCAGCACCAGCGGTGCGGACGCGGCGACCGGCAGGCTGCCGATCCCGCGGAACCACAGCGTGTACGCGATCAGTCCGCCCATGCTGCCGAGCCACAGATAGCCGCCGGCGGCGCCCGCGTCGATCCGCTGCGGGACCCCCTCGGCCGCCAGGGTGAGCGGGAGCAGCAGCAGGCCGCCGACGGTCAGTTGCCAGCCGGCCAGGGTGAGCGGGCCGACGCCCGCCGGTCGGCCCCAGCGTTTGGTGAGGACGACCCCGGCGGCCATCATCGCCGTATGGCCGAGACCGGCGAGCACCCCGACGGCGTCCAGCCGGGCCCGCGGTCCGAGGACGACCAGCCCCACCCCGAGCACGCCGAGCACGCCCCAGGCCAGCCGCCGGGCCGTGGGCCGGTCATGGAGCACCGCGAGACCCAGCCCGGCGACCAGCAGCGGCTGGGCGGCGCCGAGGGTGGCGGCCACCCCGCCGGGCAGGCGTTCGGCGGCCAGGAACAGCAGCGGCATGGCGCCGATGTTGAGGACGCCGAGGACCGTGGTCTTCCACCACCACTGCCCGCGCGGCAGCACTCGGGTGATCGCCAGCGCGATCAGCCCGGCGGGCAGGGCCCGCATCAGGCCCGCGAACAGCGGATGCCCGGGCGGGAGCAGCCGGGTGGTGACCACGTAGGTGGTGCCCCAGGACGCGGGGGCGAGCGCGGTGAGCAGGACGGTCGCCGCCTGGGCCTTGTACCGATGCATGGGGGAAGTCTCGGCCGACCATGGCCATGTCTCCAAAGCATGGTTGTCATCGCAGCCATGAATGGTGACGATTGATTGGTGGATCTTCAGCAGCTTCGCTACGTCGTCGCCGTCGCCGACACCCTCAACTTCACCCGGGCCGCGGAGCGGTGTCAGGTGGTGCAGTCCTCGCTGAGCCATCGGATCGCCGCGCTGGAGCGCGAGCTCGGGGTCCGGCTGTTCGCCCGGTCCAGCCGCCGGGTCGAACTGACCGGCGCGGGTGCGGCGTTCCTCGTCGGTGCGCGGGAGTGTCTGGCCGCCGCCGACCGTGCGGCCGCCGACGCCGCCGCCGCGACCGGCGTGGTGCGCGGGCGGCTCGCCGTCGGCGTGATCGTGACCACGGCCGCCGTCGACGTACCCGAGCTGTTGCAGCGGTACCGCGCCCGGCATCCCGGCGTCCGCGTCGTCCTGCGGTCCGGACGCAGCGACGAACTGGCGGCGGCGGTCCGTGACGGGGAGCTGGACATCGCCTTCCTCGGTCTGCCGGAGGGCGAGCGGCCGGCCGGTGTGGAGACCGTCGTACTCGATCACGACCGGCATGTCCTGGTGGTACCGGCCGGGCACCGGCTGGCGGACGCCGCCCGGGTCACGCTGGCGGAGATCGCCGGGGAGACGTTCGTGGACTTCGTGGCCGGGACCCCCGCCCGCGCCCAGTCCGACCGGGCGTTCACCGCGGCGGGTCTGTCCCGCGACGTCGCGTACGAGGCCGGTGTCGTGGAGCTGATCACCCGGCTGATCGCGCGCGGGCTCGGGGTCGCGCTGCTGCCGTCGGCGTTCATCCGCCCGCTCGCCGCCGACGACCCCCGCCTGGCCCTGATCCCGGTGGCCGACGGGCCGCGGCGCCTGGAGTATCTGGCGTGGAGCCGGTTCAACCCGAGCCCGGCCACCCGGGCGATGCTCGACGTCCTCGGGGTCAGACCGTCGTCGGTGCGGTCCTGACGCGCCGGCGGGCCCCCGGGCGCACCCCTGCGCCACGGCGGTCAGTCCAGCTGGAGCCGGTTCGCGAGCCCCGCCTCCTCGAACGCCTCACCACGCCATGAAGCTGTGGCTGAGCACGCCCGGGGCGCCGGCCCGAGCGTGATGGCCGACACACAGCGCGGCGTCGCACTCCCCGGTCGGGCCCTCCGGCATGCGATGCCGCCGGCGCCCGCCGCCAGCGCGCCCCGCACGGCCGCGTTCACGTCCTCGGCCATCATGGAACGGCCGCGCTCGTAGTCCCGGCCACCCGGCTGTACGTCGTCGGTGTCCACGAGCCCGGTGACGCCTGCCATGTCCACGCTGAGGTACATGCGCACGGCGTCGACCCCAGCCGACCCTACGTATTGTAGGTTCCCAACCGTGAGCGGCCACGTGTCTGTTCACCTGTCTGTTCATCGGGGGACCCCTTGCAGGACACGGAAACGGAAGCCGGAGGCGAGGTCTGCGCGCGCGGTCTCGCGCCGACCCTGACCCTGCTGGCGGTCAGCCTCCTCGTCGCCGCCGTCGGCGTGTACGAGCTGTGCGGCTTCGGTCTGCACAGCCTCGACCGGCGCCCGCACCTGTTCAGCGACGGTCTCGCGACCGGCGGAGTGATCGTCGCCGCGGTCGCGGCCGGCGCGGCGGTGGGCAATCTGGCCTGGCACCTGGTGACGGCCCGGCGCGACAGGGAAAGGGCCGGGTAAGAGACGCGGCACGGGAAGGGGTTGGGTAAGAGCAGGGGCAGGGCAGGGAGCCGGGCAGGAGCCGATGCCGGTACGCTCCAGGTACACAGGAACACTGCCCTACAAACTGTAGGGTGAGCGTCTGTCCCGTCCCTTCCCACCCAAGGTGACCAGTCACCATGCCCGCTCAGCAGTCGACCGTGACCGCCGCGAAGATCCCCGGTCAGCGCGGTACACGCCGCGAGTTCCGGATGCCCGTGCCCAGCCCCCGACTGCGCGCCGGAGCGGCGTCGGCCACCGTGTGGTACCTGCGGCTGATCGCCGTCTTCAACATCATCGCGGTGATGTCGCTGCCGTTCCGCAAAGAGGTGGAAGAACACAACGACGGCAAGCTCTTCACCGCCCGCCATGTGCACGCGCACACCCACCACGCCGGCCAGTTCTTCACCCCGTACCTGGCCACCGCCGGCCTGGCCTCGGCCGCGGCGGCGATCTTCCTGGCACTGGTGATGCGACGCGGGAAGCGGGCCGGGTGGGTGGTCAACATACTGCTCGCCGGTCCGCTCTTCGGGCTCTACGTCCTCGCCCTCACCCAGCACCCGTTCCGCGACCACGTCTTCAACTGGGTCTCCACCGCCCTCACCGGCCTCTTCGTGGCCGCGCTGCTGATCGGCCGCCGGGAGTTCAACGCCGTGGGCGACCCGTCCAACCCGAAGCTCGCCCTGGCCGTCGGGGCCGGCGGCGTCCTGGTGACCGGCGGACTCGGCACCCTGCTCGTGCACGCCACCAACACCCTGACCGGCGCCACCCTGTTCGACGAGCTGGCCTACACCCTGCTGCGCGGCATCAGCGTCGGCCCGCTCGCCGACCGGGTCGACTCCGTGAACGCGCCCCGCTGGGCCGACATCATCATCAACATCCTGCTCGCCGCGGCCTTCTGCCTGGTCCTGTACGCCTGCTTCCGCTCCCCGCGCGGTCGCCGGCTCCTCACCTCCGACGACGAGGAGAAACTGCGCGCGCTGCTCGACAAGCACGGCGCCCGTGACTCCCTCGGCTACTTCGCGCTGCGCCGCGACAAGGCCGCCATCTTCTCCCCCACCGGCAAGGCCGCCGTGACCTACCGTGTCGTCGGCGCGGTCTCCCTCGCCTCCGGGGACCCGATCGGCGACCCCGAGGCCTGGCCCGGCGCCATCGACGCCTGGCTCAGCGAGGCCCGCCGGCACGCCTGGACCCCGGCCGTCATGGGCGCGAGCGAGGAGGCCGGCACGATCTACGCCCGGCACGGCCTGGACGCGCTGGAACTCGGCGACGAAGCGATCGTGGACCTCGCCGAATTCACCCTGGAGGGCCGCGCCATGCGCGTGGTCCGCCAGGCCCACAACCGGGTCAAGCGGGCCGGGTACACGGTCCGCATCCGCCGCCACGAGGACATCCCCGCCGACGAGCTGGCCCTCCTGATCGACCGCGCCGACCGCTGGCGCGACGGCGCCACCGAGCGCGGCTTCTCCATGGCCCTGGGCCGCCTCGGCGACCCGGCGGACGGCCGCTGCGTGATGCTGGAGTGCCGCGACGCGAACGACGAGCCGCGTGCCCTGCTCAGCTTCGTCCCCTGGGGCGAGCACGGCCTGTCCCTGGACCTGATGCGCCGCGACCGCGACTGCGAGAACGGCCTGATGGAGTACATGGTCGTGGAACTCCTGCTGCGCGGAAAGGAGTTGGACATCAAGCGGGTGTCGCTGAACTTCGCGATGTTCCGCTCGGTCTTCGAACGCGGCGCCCGACTCGGCGCGGGCCCCGTCCTGCGCCTGTGGCGTTCCACCCTGACCTTCTTCTCCCGCTGGTGGCAGATCGAGTCCCTCTACCGGGCCAACGCCAAGTACCGCCCCGTCTGGGAGCCCCGCTTCCTGCTGTTCGCCAAGAGCAGCGACATCCCGAGAATCGGCCTGGCGAGCGCCCGGGCGGAGGGCTTCCTGGAGCTGCCGGGGCTGGGCGGCCGTCGGCCGTAGGAAGGCGTGCGGCAGGCTACGGTGCGATGACGGTGCGGCGGCTGGGGTTCCCCAAGGGGCTCACCCGCCCACCGTAAAGCCGATCACCGCACCGCCCCCCTCCCGCCGGAAGGCGAACGGCGCTCCCCCATGCGCCATGGCAACCTCCCGCACGATGGACAACCCCAGCCCCGACCCCGGCAGGGACCTCGCGTCGGCGGCGCGGTAGAAGCGGTCGAAGATCCGGATCAGGTCGCCCTCGGCGATCCCGGGTCCCCGGTCCCGCACCTCCACCCGCACGGTCCCCAGCCGGCCCGGCCCGATGACGGCCACCTCGATGGGCGCCTTCCCGCCCCGGTCGAATTTGGCCGCGTTCTCCACCAGGTTGGACATGGCCCGCTGCAGCATCCCGGGCCGCCCGTCGGTCGTCGTGTCGCCGCTGGCGTGCAGCACGATCTCCCGCCCGGTACGGCGTTTGGCCAGCCCCACGACGTCCTCGGCGATGTCGGCGAGGTCCACCCGCTGCGGCGGCTCGGTGTCGGACTGCCCGGCGGCGAGGTCGACCAGTTCATTGACCAGGTCGGTCAGTTCCCGCGCCTCCTGGCCGAGGTCGGCGACCAGTTCCTCCCGCGTGGCGGGGGGCAGCTCGTCGATCCGGCGGAGCAGCGAGATGTTCGTACGCAACGACGTCAGCGGGGTGCGCAGCTCGTGCCCCGCGTCCTGCACCAGCCGCCGCTGGTCCTCCTCGGACTGTGCGAGCCGGCCCAGCATCCGGTCGAAGGCACGCCCGAGCCGGCCCACCTCGTCCAGGCCCGCGACCGGCACCTCGATGCCCAGCTGGCGGGTGCGGGCCACGTCCTCCGCCGCGGAGGTGAGGACCACCAGGCGCCGGGTGATCCGGCGGGCCAGCCACCAGCCGAACAGGCCGGCCGCCACCACGACCGCCGCCATCAGGATCAGCGTGCGCTGCTGCAGCGCCCGCAGCAGGTCCTCGGTGTCGCTGAACTCCTGCGCGACCTGCACCGCGCCCCGCCCGTCGCCGAGCGAGACGGTGGCGATGCGGAACAGGTCCCCGTCCACCGGTACGTCCTTGTGCTCGACGACCTTCCCGGCCGTCGTCGCGAGCGCCATGGCCTTGTCGCGGGAGGTGACGGGCAGGCTCGGATTGCCATGGTCCACGATCTGGCCCTGCGCGCCCAGCACCTGCACATCGGTGCGGGCGGGCCGGACGAGGTCGTGCCCGGGGCGGGAGGAGGAGAAGTCCTCGGGGACCATCTCGTGCGTCCGCACCTCGTCCCGTACGTCCTGCACGACCTGGCTGAACACCGACTGCTGGTCGACCCGGACCAGCCGCGCGGCGGAGCCGTACGACAGGATGCCGACGAGGATGGTGACGGCGGCGGTGACGGCGGCGAAGGAGACGGCGAAGGTGGTGCGCAGGGAGACCAGCTTGGGCCGGCGCCGGGCCAGTTGCCGCCGCAGCCGGCCCACCTAGTCCTCCCGGAGCACGTAACCCACGCCCCGCACGGTGTGGATCAGCTGCGGGGCGCCTGGCTCGTCCAGCTTGCGGCGCAGGTAGCCGACGTACACGGCGAGGTTCTTGGAGCCGGGCCCGAAGTCGTAGCCCCAGATCCGGTCGTAGATCGTCGAGTGGTCGAGCACGATGCCGGCGTTGCGCACCAGCAGTTCCAGCAGCTCGAACTCGGTGCGGGTCAGCTCCAGCTCGCGCTTGCCGCGCCAGGCCCGGCGGGCCTGGAGGTCCATGCGGATGCCGGCGGCCTCCACCTGCCGGTCGGGCAGCTGGGTGTCCCGGCCGCCGGTCTCCACGCCGCCCCCACCGCCGTTGCCGCTGCCGGCGGGCACCGGGCTGGTCCGGCGCAGCAGGGCGCGCAGCCGGGCGAAGACCTCCTCGACGTCGAACGGCTTGACCACGTAGTCGTCGGCGCCTGCGTCCAGGCCCGCGATGCGGTCGGCGGTCTCGACGAGGGCGGTGAGCATGAGGATCGGCGTGCGGTTGCCCTCGGCGCGCAGCACCCGGCACACCTGGAGTCCGTCGATGCCCGGCATCATCACGTCCAGCACGAGGACGTCCGGCGGGGTCTTGTGGGCCTGCGCCAGCGCCTCGACGCCGTCGGCCACCGCCGTCACCTCGTACCCTTCCAGGGTCAGGGCACGCTGCAGGGCATGACGGATGGCACGGTCGTCTTCGGCGAGCAGCACAGTCTGGGGCACGCTCCCAGTCTGCCAAGGCATCTGGCGGTTCGACCGGGGCGAGCGGACCTACGATCACCCTTTTTACCGGCCTCTCACCGTCACAGGGGCAACCGGGCCCCGGGCTCTACCGTCTTCTCACCGGCCGCGGAGGTCGGTACGACGACGGCCCGCGGGTGGGCGAACAGCGCGAGCGCCCGGCCCGGGAACCCGCTGGTGAAGGTGTGCGCGATCGCCACCGCGAGGTCCCGGACGGGACGCTCAGTCCCGCGGGCGAACTCCTTGCGCAGCACCGGTACGACCTCCTCGCCGAGCAGGTCGAGCTGCTCCAGCACGGTCTTCAGCGGCAGCCCCGCGTGGTCCATCAGGAACAGCCGGCGCTGGTAGTCACCGGCGTACTCGCGGAACGCCGCCCGCCCCGCATGCCAGGCTGCTGTCCATGCCGATCCTCCGCTCCGCCGCCCTGTTCGTCGTCGCCGCCCTCTTCGAGATCGGCGGCGCCTGGCTGATCTGGCAGGGCGTGCGTGAGCACCGGGGCTGGCTGTGGATGACCGGCGGCGTCCTGGCGCTCGGCGCGTACGGCTTCGTCGCCACCTTCCAGCCGGACGCCCACTTCGGCCGCATCCTGGCGGCGTACGGCGGGATCTTCGTGGCGGGCTCGCTCCTGTGGGGCGTCGTAGCCGACGGCTACCGCCCCGACCGCTACGACATCACCGGCGCGCTGATCTGCCTCGCCGGCATGGCCGTGATCATGTGGGCGCCGAGGAACGGTGGTTGAGCCTCACTTACGCTGGACGGAGCCGTTCTCTTCGCGCCACCGGATCACAGGAGCTGCCCATGACCCCCGCCTCCCGCATCGCCGTCGTCACCGGGGCGAGCAGCGGTATCGGCGCCGCCACGGCCCGGCAGCTCGCGGAGGCCGGCTACCGCGTCGTCCTCACCGCCCGCCGCAAGGACCGCATCGAGGCGCTGGCGGAGGAGCTGACCAAGGCGGGCCACTCGGCCGTGGCCTACCAGCTGGACGTGACCGACCGCGCGGCCGTGGACGAGTTCGCCACGGCCTTCCAGACGATCGGCGTCCTGGTCAACAACGCGGGCGGCGCCCTGGGCGCGGACCCGGTGGCCACCGGCGACCCGGCGGACTGGCGCGCGATGTACGAGACGAACGTCATCGGCACCCTGAACCTCACCCAGGCCCTGCTGCCGAAGCTGGTGGCGAGCGGCGACGGCGTGGTCGTCGTCGTGTCGTCCACCGCCGGCCTCACCACGTACGAGGGCGGCGCGGGCTACGTCGCCGCCAAGCACGGCGCCCATGTCCTGGCCGAGACCCTCCGCCTGGAGATCGTCGGCCAGCCGGTCCGCGTCATCGAGATCGCCCCCGGCATGGTCAAGACGGAGGAGTTCGCCCTGACCCGCTTCGCCGGCGACAAGGAACGGGCGGAGAAGGTCTACCAGGGCGTCGCCGAGCCCCTGACGGCGGACGACGTGGCAGAAACGATCACCTGGGCGGTCACCCGCCCCAGCCACGTCAACGTCGACCTCCTCGTCCTGCGCCCCCGCGCCCAGGCGTCCAACAGCAAGGTTCACCGGGAGCCCTGATGCCCGAGGAGAACTCCGCCGCGGCCCCGGAGTCCGTGGAGTCCCTGGAGAAGCGCCGCCTGGCCCAGGAGACCAAGGACGAACGCAAGGTCTGGTACTCCCTGGGCTACTTCCTCTTCGGCATCCACATCGTGGCGTTCGTGATGATCTACGCGGTGCGCCACGCGAAGTGATCAACGCCGGCGCGGGAGCGCGGGCACGGGCACGGGCACGATCGGCGGTGTCGGTCGGCTGTCGGGCCGATGTCGGCGGCTTGTCGGCGGGCCCTGACACCTTCGGGGAGACGGCCGGCCGGAGCTCACCGGGCGGCCCCGATCCCGAGGAGTCACCATGCGCACCCGCGTCACGATCATCGGCGCCGGACTGGGCGGACTGACGCTGGCCCGCGTCCTGCACGTGCACGGAATCCCGGTCACGGTCTACGAGGCCGAGTCCTCCCCGTCCGCGCGCACGCAGGGCGGGTTGCTCGACATCCACGACTACAACGGGCAGCTCGCCCTCAAGGCGGCCGGGCTGACGGACGAGTTCCACGCCATCATCCTGGAGGGCCGCCAGGCGATGCGGATCCTCGACCGGGACGGGACCGTCCTGCTCGACGAACCCGACGACGGCACGGGCGGACGCCCCGAGGTGCACCGCGGCGAGCTGCGACAGATCCTGCTCGACTCACTCCCGGCCGGCACCGTCCGGTGGGGGCACAAGGTCAGCGGCACCCGCGCCCTCGGCGAGGGGCGCCACGAGGTGACGTTCGCCGACGGCAGCAGCGTCGTCACCGGCCTGCTGGTCGGCGCGGACGGCGCCTGGTCACGGGTCCGGCCGCTGCTCTCCACCGCCACACCGGAGTACACCGGCACGTCGTTCGTCGAGACCCGCCTGTTCGACGCCGGCACCCGGCACCCGGCCGCCGCGAAAGCGGTCGGCGGCGGGTCGATGATGGCTCACGCGCCGGGCAGGGCGATCTTCGCTCACCGGGAAAGCGGCGACACCCTGCACGCCTACGTGGTGCTGTCCAAGCCGCAGGACTGGTTCGCCGCCATCGATTTCACCGATGCCACCGCGGCGACCGCACGGATCGCCCAGGAGTTCGACGGCTGGGCGCCGGAGCTCACCGCGCTGATCACCGACGGCGACACCGTGCCGGTCATGCGCCCCTCCTACGCTCTGCCGATCGGGCACCGATGGGACCGGGTGCCGGGGGTGACCCTGCTCGGCGACGCCGCCCACCTCTCGGTCACGAAGGGCGAAGGCGCCAACCTGGCCATGCTCGACGGCGCCGAACTCGGCGAGGCCCTCGCCGCGCACCCCGACGACATCGAGGCCGCGTTCACCGAGTACGAGCAGGCCATGTTCCCGCGCAGCGCCGAGGCCGCCCTTGACGGTGCCGAACCACTGCCGCCCTTGAAGGCGCCGAACCACTGATGCCGGAGGATCACCGGCCCGAAGGGCTGACGGGGCGAGGCTCCCGCAACCGGGGGACCCGCCCCGTCAGCCCTTCACGCACACGACCTGCCTGAGCTTCGCGACGACCTCGACGAGGTCCCGCTGCTGGTCGATGACCTGGTCGATCGACTTGTAGGCGCCCGGGATCTCGTCCACGACACCGGAGTCCTTGCGGCACTCCACGCCCCGGGTCTGCTCTTCCAGGTCCTTGGTCGAGAAACGCTTCTTCGCCGCGTTACGGCTCATCCGCCGGCCGGCGCCGTGGGAGGCCGAGTTGAAGGCCAGCTCGTTTCCGAGACCCTTCACGATGTACGAGCCCGTGCCCATGGAGCCCGGGATGATCCCGTACTCGCCGGAGCCGGCCCGGATCGCGCCCTTGCGGGTGACGAGCAGGTCCATGCCCTCGTACCGCTCCTCCGCCACGTAGTTGTGGTGGCAGGAGATCTCCGGCTCGAAGGCCGGCTTGGCCTTCTTGAACTCCTTGCGGATCACGTCCTTCAGGAGCGCCATCATCAGCGTGCGGTTGTACTTGGCGTACTCCTGCGCCCAGAACAGGTCGTTGCGGTAGGCCGCCATCTGCGGGGTGTCCGAGACGAAGACTGCCAGGTCACGGTCGACCAGGCCCTGGTTGTGCGGGAGTTTGCGGGCCACGCCGATGTGGTGCTCGGCGAGTTCCTTGCCGATGTTGCGGGAGCCGGAGTGGAGCATGAGCCAGACCGAGCCGTCTTCGCTTGTGCACACTTCAACAAAGTGGTTGCCCGCTCCAAGCGTCCCCATTTGCCCGATGGCCCGGCTCTTGCGGAAGTGCACCGCCTCCGCGACCCCGTCGAACCGCCCCCAGAAGCCGTCCCACCCCGCAGTCGCGAGCCCATGGAAGTCCCCCGGCTCGACAGGATCGTCATGCATCCCCCGCCCCACCGGAATCGCCTGCTCGATCTTCGACCGCAGCCGCGACAGATCCCCCGGCAGGTCATTGGCCGTCAGCGAGGTCTTCACCGCCGACATCCCGCACCCGATGTCCACCCCCACCGCCGCCGGGCACACCGCACCCCGCATGGCGATGACCGAGCCGACCGTCGCGCCCTTGCCGTAGTGCACGTCCGGCATCACGGCCAGGCCCTTGATCCACGGCAGGGTCGCCACGTTCTGGAGCTGGTGCAGGGCCACGTCCTCGACCGTGGCGGGGTCCGTCCACATCCGGATCGGGATCTTCGCGCCCGGTATCTCCACGTACGACATACGTTCCTCATTCCCCCGAAAACGACAACAAAGGCTTACACAAGGTTTATAGGCAACAAAACGCAAAAGCGGCGCCAAGGTCGACGAAAAGGGGCAAGGGACCGGCGGCCACAGCAGTGCGTGCGATACACATTGTCTCCAGGGGGCGCCCCGCTGCGGCAAGCGATTAACCAGCGGGGACACTGGAACACCGAGCGAGCGCACACCCGAGAGGAGCCCGACCGTGCAGCGGAAGGCGTACGTATCCGGCACCGCCGCCCTCCTCGTGGCGCTGCTGGCCGGCTGCACGAGCGGCTCGGGCGGCGACAGCCCCACGGACAACGCCAATCCGGGCGACGCCGGCACCGCCACGACGGCCGCCCAGCCCGGCAAGTACCGCACCCTCCCCGAACCCTGCGGCGCGGTCGGCCATGACACCCTCGACTCGCTGCTGCCCGGTATCCAGCAGATCACCGACCCCGTCCAGCGGGACAAGGCCTACCAGGGCGAGGCCGAGCTCACCTACGACACCGACCGCAAGGTCGGCTGCCACTGGAAGGTGGATTCCGCGGACGCCACCGACCGTCTCTCGGTCGACTTCGAGCGCGTGGTGTCGTACGACAACGCGGTCAGCGACGACGATCAGGCGCAGCAGCTGTTCGAGGACAAGGAGACGGCCGCCGACCTCCCCGAGCCGGGCGGCACCCCGGCGACGGGCGGGACGCCCACGGGCTCGCCGTCCACGTCCAGGTCCGGCGGCGCTCCCACGTCCTCCTCCTCGCCCTCCCCCGCGTCCTCCACGAGCGGGGCCGCCTCCCCCTCCGGCGCCTCTCCCTCCGGCTCCTCCGCCTCCGGTTCCGCGCCCTCCGACTCCGCCTCCGCGGCCGATCTGCAGCCGCGGGTGCTGTCCGATCTCGGTGACGAGGCGTATCTGGACGACCAGCTCGACTCGTCCGGTTCGACCGCCGAGCAGCGGACGGTGACTGTGGTGTTCCGCACGTCCAACGTCCTCGTCACCCTCCAGTACGAGGAGCAGCCGACGGCCACCGGAACCGTCCCCGACAGCAAGGAAATGCAGGACAGGGCCCGTGATCTGGCCTCTCAACTGGCAGACGCGCTGGGCGGTTGACGGCCTCCGGGGCCGCTCGCCGCGCCGTTCGCGAACCACCCGAACCGAAACCGCACGGCTCCCTCACCGCGTACCGTGGCCCCGCAGGAACCCGCACGACCACCGAGCGTCATGAGTGAAGGAACCATGCAGCGAGCAGCCCAGCGAGACGACCGTGCCCTGGGGGTACCTCCCACGAAGTGGGGGAGAGGAGTGCGTGGCATGCGCCTGAGCCGTGTTCTTGTCTGCGCGGCAGCCGTGCCGGCGGTGCTGGTCACCGCCGCCTGTTCGTCGGGCTCGGGCGACTCCAAGGCCAAGGGCGCCGGCAGCAGCGCGCAGCAGTCCGCGGGCGGCAGCACGTCGCCGTCGGCGAGCGCCTCCCCGACCGTGCAGGCGGCGGCGTACAAGAAGCTTCCCGACGCGTGCGCGGTGCTGTCGAAGAAGACCCTCACGGATCTGGTGCCGAAGGGTGCCTCGTCGGGCAAGAAGGGCAGTTCGGACGATTCGTCGTCGCGTGCCTCCTGCTCCTGGAGCAGCCTGGACAACAACGGCGTGAAAGGCTCGCAGTTCCGCTGGCTGAACGTCTCCCTGATCCGCTTCGACTCGGACACCGCGCGCGGTGCGGGTGACGCGCAGGCCCGCACGTACTTCGGCCGGCAGGTCAAGGACGCCGAGGGGGTGGACGGCGCGAAGAACACCAAGGAGATCCCGCTGTCCGGCACGGGCGCGGAGGCGACGGCCGTGCGCTACGACCTGAAGAAGAAGGAGGGTCTCTTCAAGCAGCAGACGCTGGTCGCTCGGGTCGAGAACGTGGTCGTCACGCTCGACTACAACGGCGCCGGTCTCGCGGGCGAGAAGACCCCGGACGCGGACGAGATGACGAAGGCCGCGCAGGCGGCGATCAAGGAGGTGGTCGGCTCGGTGTCGTCCGCCAACGGTGGCTCCGCCTCGACCGGGTCGTCCTCGAAGTCGTCGGCCTCCCCGTCCCAGCCGTCGTCGAAGTCCCCCTCCGGGTCGCCGTCCAAGTCGGCCTCTTCCAGCGCTTCTCCGTCCAAGTCGGCCGCGAAGAAGGACTGAGCCAAGGCCCGAAGCCCCGACCGGTACGACGTTCGCCGTACACGTGTGCCACCCTGTTGCGCGCAACAACAGGCAAGGGGAGGGGAGTACGAGTGGCCGCGCCACTGCAGCTGACTCGGATGCACCGCGTTCTCATCGGCGTGGTCGTGACCGGCGCCTTGGTCATCGCCGGCATCGGCTTCGCCGGTTCCTACGCGGCCGTCCGAGCGCTGGCCATCAAGAAGGGCTTCGGGAACTTCTCCTACGTCTTCCCGGTCGGCATCGACGCGGGCATCTGTGTCCTGCTGTCCCTGGACCTGCTGCTGACGTGGATCCGTATCCCCTTCCCGCTGCTGCGTCAGACGGCGTGGCTGCTGACGGCGGCGACGATCGCGTTCAACGGCGCCGCCGCCTGGCCGGACCCGCTGGGTGTCGGCATGCACGCGGTGATCCCGGTGCTGTTCGTGGTCGCGGTGGAGGCGGCCCGGCACGCGATCGGCCGGATAGCCGACATCACGGCCGACAAGCACATGGAGGGTGTCCGCCTCACCCGCTGGCTGCTCTCCCCGGTCCCCACGTTCCTGCTCTGGCGCCGGATGAAGCTGTGGGAGCTGCGCTCCTACGACCAGGTGATCAGGCTGGAGCAGGAGCGCCTCGTCTACCAGGCCCGCCTCCGCTCCCGCTTCGGGCGGGCCTGGCGCAGGAAGGCCCCGGTGGAGTCCCTGATGCCGCTGCGCCTGGCCCGCTACGGCGTCCCGCTGGCGGAAACGGCCCCGGCGGGCCTGGCGGCGGCGGGCATCGAGCCGGCTCTGCTGCCGCCGGTACCGCGGCCGGCAGCGGCCGAGGTCACCGGCGCAGCCGCGGGCAGTCGTGCCGCCCGGGCGGCGCGGGTGGGCGCAGCGGCACCTCCCGGCCGGCAGCGCCCCGAGGAACCCCCCGTGGACGAGCAGAGCCCCTGGTTCCAGGCCCAGCAGCAGATCGAGTACCACGGCGGCTACGACCCCACCTACGACCCGATGATGCAAGAGCCTCAGTACGCCCCCGAGGAGCAGTACGGGGAGTGGTACGAGGAGCAGCCCCCGGAGCAGTTCCAGCAGCCCTCCCCGGAGGAGACCGGCAGCTTCCCCATCCCGGTGGGCCCGAACCGCACCCGCGAGCTGGGCGAGGGCGGCGGCCCCCCGGAGCCGGACGAGGAGGCCTACTACCAGGTCTTCCGCCAGTCGATCGACGGCAGCTTCCCCACCCCGCAGCAGTTCAGCGAGGCCGTGGAGGCGACGTACGGCCTCAAGCTCCCCGCACGCGACACCGACCGCATGGTCAAACGATTCACCAACCGCTTCAACGCGGAACTGGAAGAGAACCACATCGCGTAACGGCACGGAAAGGAAAAGGGGCCCTCACTCCGGGGGCCCCTTCTCCGTCACCGCTTGTGCTCAGTCACCGCTCGCTCGCCTCACTCGCCGAGCAGACGCCGCACCCGGTCCTGCCCCACCGCCAGCAGCAGCGTGGGCAGCCGCGGCCCGGTGTCCCGGCCGACCAGCAGGTGGTACAGCAGCGCGAAGAACGACCGCTGAGCCGTCTTGATCTCCGGCGGCAGCTCCTTGGGCGTGGCATCGGCCGGGAACCCGGCCTGCACCTTCGGCACGCCGTACACGAGGTGCGTCAGTCCGTCGAGCGACCAGTGCTCGGCGAGCCCGTCGAGCAGCAGCCGTACCGACTGGTGGGACGCCTCGTCGAGGGACTTCAGCAGCTCGGCGTCGGGCTCGTCGCGCACGATGGTCCGCTGGTCGGCGGGCACGTGCGTGTTGATCCACGCCTCGGCCTTGTCGTACCGCGGGCGCGCCTCGTCCAGGGAGGCCAACGGCTGCTCCGGGTCCAGCTCGGAGAGGATCCGCAGGGCCTGGTCCTCGTGGCCGGCGGTGATGTCGGCGACGGACGCGAGCGTGCGGTACGGCAGCGGACGCGGCGTCTTCGGCAGCTCACCGGCGGCCGTACCCACCGCGCGCGTGTACGCGGCGACGTCGGCCGGCAGCGCGGAGCCGTCGGCGACCTTCCCGGCGAGCTTGTCCCACTCGTCGTAGAGCCGCTGGATCTCCTGGTCGAAGGCGATCTTGAAGGACTGGTTGGGCCTGCGGCGGGCGTAGAGCCAGCGCAGGATCTGCGGCTCCATGATCTTCAGCGCGTCGGCAGGGGTCGGGACGCCACCGCGCGACGAGGACATCTTCGCCATGCCGGAGATGCCCACGAAGGCGTACATGGGCCCGATGGGCTGCTTGCCGTCGAAGATCCCGACGATCTGCCCGCCGACCTGGAAGCTCGACCCGGGCGAGGAGTGGTCCACACCGCTCGGCTCGAAGATCACGCCCTCGTACGCCCAGCGCATCGGCCAGTCGACCTTCCAGACCAGCTTGCCGCGGTTGAACTCGCTCAGCCGGACGGTCTCGGCGAAGCCGCACGCGGTGCACGTGTACGACAGCTCGGTGCTGTCGTCGTCATAGGAGGTGACGGTCGTCAGGTCCTTGTCGCAGCTGCCGCAGTACGGCTTGTACGGGAAGTACCCGGCGGAGCCGGACGAGCCGTCGTCCTCGCTCGCCGCGCCCGAACCCTCCTCGGCCTCCAGCTCGGCCTCGTCGACGGCCTTCTGCTGCGGCTTCTTCGCCGGGGCCTTCTTCGTGCGGTACTGGTCGAGGATCGCGTCGATGTCGCCGCGGTGCTTCATGGCGTGCAGGATCTGCTCGCGGTAGGCGCCGGAGGTGTACTGCGCGGTCTGGCTGATCCCGTCGAACTCGACACCCAGCTCGGCCAGCGAGGCGATCATCGCGGCCTTGAAGTGCTCGGCCCAGTTCGGGTGCGCCGACCCGCGCGGCGCCGGGACCGAGGTCAGCGGCTTGCCGATGTGCTCGGCCCAGGACGCGTCGATCCCCTCGACGCCGGCCGGGACCTTGCGGTACCGGTCGTAGTCGTCCCAGGAGATCAGGTGCCGGACCTGGTACCCGCGGCGGCGGACCTCGTCGGCGACCAGGTGCGGGGTCATGACCTCGCGGAGGTTGCCCAGGTGGATCGGGCCGGAGGGGGAGAGGCCGGACGCGACGACGACCGGTTTGCCCGGGGCCCGGCGCTCCGATTCCTCGATGACCTCATCCGCGAAACGGGAGACCCAGTCGGTGGTCTCGGTGCTCTGAGCCACGATCGGCACGTCCTTCTTTCTGAACGGGGTGGCACTCCGTCTGATCGGGGTGACACTCCATTCTCACAGACCGGCTCGCGCCCGCGAAAACGGCTTTACCCGCCGTGGGATACTGGCCGGGACTATCCATCCCACGAGGAGAACGGCACCCATTCCTATGGCCTCGGTCACGTCCCTCAGCGACTCCGTCCAGCAGCACCTCGCGTCCGCCCTGTCGGCCACCCTGCCGCAGGCCGCCGGCGCGGACCCGCTGCTGCGACGAAGCGACCGGGCCGACTTCCAGGCCAACGGGATTCTGGCGCTGGCCAAGAAGGCGAAGGCGAACCCGCGGGAGCTGGCGACGCAGGTCGTCTCCCAGCTGGTGACGGGTGACCAGCTGATCAAGGACGTCGAGGTGTCCGGCCCCGGCTTCCTGAACATCACGATCGCGGACAGGGCGATCACCGGGAAGCTGGCCGCGCGGTACGCGGACGAGACGGGCCGCCTCGGCGTGCCGTACGCCGAGCACCCCGGTACGACGGTGATCGACTACGCCCAGCCGAACGTGGCGAAGGAGATGCACGTCGGTCACCTGCGCTCGGCGGTGATCGGCGACTCCGTCGTCCAGCTCCTCGAGTTCACCGGCGAGAACGTGGTCCGCCGGCACCACATCGGCGACTGGGGCACCCAGTTCGGCATGCTCATCCAGTACCTGGACGAGCATCCGCACGAGCTGGACCACAAGGACACCCAGGTGACGGGCGAGGAGGCGATGTCGAATCTCGACCGCCTCTACAAGGCCGCGCGGAAGAAGTTCGACTCCGACGAGGAGTTCAAGACGCGCGCCCGCCGCCGGGTGGTCGACCTCCAGGCCGGCGACCCGCGCACGCTCGCCATGTGGCAGAAGTTCGTCGACGAGTCGAAGATCTACTTCTTCTCCGTCTTCGAGAAACTGGACATGGAGATCCAGGACCCCGACATCGTCGGCGAGTCGGGCTACAACGACATGCTGGCCGAGACCTGCCGCCTCCTGGAGGAGTCGGGAGTGGCGGTCCGCAGCGAGGGCGCCCTCTGCGTCTTCTTCGAGGACATCAAGGGCCCGGACGGCAACCCGGTCCCGCTGATCGTCCAGAAGTCCGACGGCGGCTACGGCTACGCGGCCACCGACCTCTCCGCGATCCGCGACCGCGTCTTCAACCTCAAGGCGAACACGCTCCTGTACGTGGTGGACGCCCGCCAGTCCCTGCACTTCCGCATGGTCTTCGAGACCGCGCGCAGGGCCGGCTGGCTGGGCGACGACGTGAAGGCGCACCAGCTGGCCTTCGGCACGGTCCTCGGCAAGGACGGCAAGCCGTTCAAGACGCGTGAGGGCGAGACGGTCCGCCTGGTCGACCTCCTCGACGAGGCGATCGACCGCGCCTCGGCCGTCGTACGCGAGAAGGCCCAGGACCTCTCCGAGGAGGAGATCGCCGAGCGGGGCGCCCAGGTGGGCATCGGCGCGGTGAAGTACGCGGACCTGTCGACGTCGGCGAACCGGGACTACAAGTTCGACCTGGACCAGATGGTCTCCCTGAACGGCGACACGTCCGTCTACCTGCAGTACGCGTACGCCCGTATCCGGTCCATCCTCCGCAAGGCCGGCGAGACCCGCCCGGCCGCGCACCCGGAGCTCGGACTGTCCGACGCCGAACGCGCCCTGGGCCTGCACGTGGACGCGTTCGCGCAGACGGTGGCGGAGGCGGCGGCGGAGTACGCCCCGCACAAGCTGGCCGCGTACCTCTACCAGCTGGCGTCCCTCTATACGTCCTTCTACGACAAGTGCCCGGTCCTGAAGGCCGAGACGCCGGCGCAGGTGGAGAACCGCCTGTTCCTCTGCGACATCACGGCCCGCACCCTGCACCAGGGCATGGCCCTGCTGGGCATCCGGACGCCGGAGAAGCTCTGATGTGCCTCCCTCAGAGTCTGCGTACGTCCGGACGGCCCCGGCGCAGAGAGCCAGGTCCTTCGCTGCCAGGCTGCACGAGGGCGGAGTCGCAGCCGTAGCAGCCCTGTATCAGTGAGGTACAGAACGCTCTTTTCGAGCATTTCGCGTCGGGTGTCTACCCTTGAGCCGCGTTTTCCTCGGCAAGCTCCAGGGCCCGGCGTGTCAGGGCCTGGCGTACGGCGTCCGGGGTGAGGACCCGCAGCGGCGTCCCCAGGCCGAGGAGGTAGCGGGCGAGGCCGTCCGCGTCGGGGCCGCCGATGTCGACCAGGGTGGCGTCGGGGCCGTCGGGGCGGTGGGTGCCGACCGTGGGCGGGATGAGGCGTAGGGCCTGGTCCAGGGGGAGGGGGAGGCGGACGGTCGCGGACAGGGGGTAGGGGCCGTTCGCGGTGTTGCGGGAGACCAGGACCGCCGGGTCGGGTGGGTCGGTGAGGTCCGCCGGGTGGCCGGTGGGCTGGAGGCGGTCGACCCGGTCGGCGCGGAAGGTGCGCCACTGGCCTCGCGTCACGTCCCGCGCGACGAAGTACCAGCGCCGGCCGGTGTGCACCAGGCGGTACGGGTCGACCTCCCGGACCGTGGTCCTCCCCTTCCCGTCCGTGTACGACAGCCGGGCCCGTCGGCCTTGGCGGCAGGCGACCGCCAGTTCCAGCAGCAGGCCGGGCCTGATCCGAGAGCCGTCGGCCCCGCCCGTCCCCGGCAGGCGTACGAATGCGTCGTCCAGGTCGCCGAGGCGGTCCGCGATGCGCCGGGGCAGTACCTGGCGCAGCTTCAACAGTGCGGAGAGGGCCGCTTGGTCGCCGCCGAGCGCGTCACTCAGGGCGGCCTCGCGCAGGCCGACCGCCACCGCCAGCGCTTCCTCGTCGTCGAGGATCAGCGGCGGCACCCGGGATCCGGCGCGCAGGCGGTAACCACCCCAGGGGCCGGCCTCCGAGTCCACGGAGTAGCCGAGGTCCCGGAGCCGTGCCACGTCCCGGCGGACCGTACGGTCCGTGACCTCCATGCGCTCGGCCAGCTCGGCGCAGGTCCAGGACGGGCGGGCGGACAGCAGGGAGAGCAGCCGTAGCAGGCGGGCGGATGAGCTGAGCACGGCCGGAAGTCTGGCATGCCTCCGGGTACGACCAGGACCGGAACTGTCCTGGTCATGTCCTAGCGTCCCTCCCATGACTTCGGAGACCACTTCCGCACCCGCGTTCCGCTATGCCGCCGTCACCTTCGACTGCGCCGATCCCGCCGAAATGGCCCGCTTCTACGGCGAGTCGCTCGGCATGTCGGTCCTCTTCGCCACGGACGACTTCGTCCTGCTCGGCAAGGAAGGCGCGACCGGCCTCGGCTTCAACCGTCTCGCCGACTACCGCCCGCCCACCTGGCCGGACCCCACGCAGGAGAAGCAGGCGCACATCGAGCTGGGCGTCGACGACCTCGACAGCGCCGAGAAGTGGCTGCTCGAACTGGGCGCCGCCAAGCCCGCGTTCCAGCCCGGTGGGGAGCGGTGGCGGGTGCTGCTGGATCCCGCCGGGCACCCGTTCTGCATCACGACCCTGGTGTGAGACCGGCTCCGGTCAGTTGCTGATGAGGGTTTCCCCGACACGCTCCCGGCCCGGGCGCCGGCCCCGTCCGCCCCGTGGCGCCCGTTGCGGCCAGAACAGCACGTACGCCGCCGAGCCGATCCCGAAGGCGAGGCGGATGAACCCCTGGGCGTCGTCCGACGGGATCAGCAGGGCGCTGCCGTAGAGGGAGATCAGCGCGATCCAGCTCACCCACGGCACGAGGCGGCGTTGGCCTATCGAGTCCCAGAGGAGGGTGCCGAGGAGGACCGAGGCGTTGTAGTACGTGTACACGCTGGGGTCGAGCAGGATACGTGCGTCGGCGGCCAGGAACACGACCGCCGGCCAGCGGTTCCGGCGTACCGCGAGTGCGCCCAGGACCATGCCCAGGGCCATCTGGGTGGGGCGGTCCCACCACGGTGTCACGGGGTCGTTCACGCCGAACCAGCGCAGGGAGGACGCCGGTTGGTTGGGGATGGTGAAGCGGGCCGCGTGCAGGGTGTCCAGGTGGGTCAGGTAGAAGGGGAGCCAGGCGACCGCCACCAGGGCGATGGCCCAGGCCGCCGAGCGCAGGCGGTGCGGGCGGGGCAGGGCCAGGAGCAGGGGCAGGAAACCGACCGCCCAGGGTTTGGAGTCGACCGCCAGCGCCAGGAACACGCCCACCGCCGTCGCGTTGCCGCGCACCAGTGCGCGGACCGCGAGGGTGGTGAAGAACAGGGCCAGGACGTCGTCGAGGTGGGCGAAGCGGACCGAGACCTCGACCCACATGGGGATGAAGGCGGCGCCGCCGATCAGGACGCGTTGCTGGAGGCGTTTGTGGTTGAGGCCGGTGCCCCGGTTGTGGTCGGCGGCGGCACGGCCGATCAGGACCAGCATGTACAGGCCGAGACCGGACATGAACGCGTCGGCCAGTTTCTCGCCGACGTCGGCCGGGAAGGGTGCGAACAGGCCGGCCACCGCGAAGCTGACCGGGCCGATCTGGAGTTCGGGGTGGTTGGCGTAGAGGGCGAGGCCGCCGCCCGACCTCTGGCCGAAGAGGAGTTGCTGTCCGTCGGTCAGGTAGTGCCAGGACACGGCCGCGTGGCGTTCGGCCACGACGAACCAGACGGCCGTCCACACGGCGAGCAGCACGATGTGCCATCGCACCGGGTAACGCCCCATCCGCACGTTCCGTCCTTCCCTCGCCAGGTCGCGCCCCGTCGACCCGTCAATCCGTCAGTCCGTCACCCGTCCCCATCACAGCACCACCTGGTAAGAGAGACTTCGAGGGACGCCGGTTCATCGGTAAGCCGGTCAACGGCGTTGTCAGTGGCGGGCTTTACAGTCACGGACATGGCGACTCTTCCCAATCCGCTGCCCAAGCTGGCCACCGACCCCAGCGGGCGTTCCCTCGGGCTTCAACTGCCGCCCGGCAGGCTCGTCGACATGTCATACGACGGCTCCTGGCACGAACCTCTGCTGTGGTACGCGGAGAAGCCGGCCGCGCCGGGCACCTGGAAGGCGCTGGGCGCGCCGGCTGCCCGCGCCGGTCTGCTGCCGGTGCTCGTGGATGCCGGAGGCTCCGGGGACGGCGTGGAGAGCTGGGTGCTGCTGCCCGGCGAGACGTCGTATCCGGGCGATCACGACGCCGAGGACGTCCTCGCGGAGTACTGGGAGGAGGAGACGGAGGACGGCGAGACAGCCGAGGAGATCGAGCCGTTCGGGAGCGAGTGGCCCGGTCTCGCGCCCGCCCCCGCCGCCCTCTCCGCCGACCCGGACACCCGCGCCGCGCAGATCGCCGACGCGCTGGGCGGGGACCGGGAGTCGGGCGTCGAGGAGGCGCACCTCGCCCTGGTTCCGGCCCGCCGGTCCGCCGACATCCCGGCGGCGATCGGCTGGACCGGCCCGGTGAACTACGAGGCCGACGTGGCCCGGATGTGCGCGGTGCTGCGCTCCTGGGAGGACCGGTTCGGCATACGGGTCGTGGCCCTCGGTCTGGACACCCTCGTCGTGTCCGTCGCGGCGCCGCCTGCCACGCAGGAGGAGGCCGAGGCGGTGGCCGCGGAGCACTTCGCGTTCTGCCCGGACAACGTCCTCCAGGGCGAGCAGGACACCCTCCGCGCGTATGCGAAGGACCTGGTCGGGCAGCCCGTCTGGACCTTCTGGTGGGACTGATCCCGGGCGTGGCCGGTCTCCGACCCCGAGTCCTCAATGCGTGCCCGACGCCGGTTCCCACTTCTCGCCGCCCAGCGGGAAGGCGTAGGCGGGCCGTCCGTTGTTTCCGCTGGTGCGGAACGGCCGGCCACCGTCGTCGACCCGCAGCGTGCCGTGCCGTGTCCCGCTGGACCAGGGCAGCTCCAGGTACCAGCTGACGTCGTACGCGGAGGCGTCGGCCGTGACGTGGAAGACCTCGGGGTCCGACCGGCTCACCTTGAACGGGAAGCCGCGCTGTCCGGACTCGGGTACGGCCTCCGGGCGCAGGGCGTCCAGGGCGACCGTGAAGGAACGCGTCGGCACGCCGCCGCCGCAGCCCACTCCCGGGTAGCCCATGGCGTAGTCGTTCCAGGCGAGCGGCGCCCGCCGGTCCGCCATGCGCACCGACAGCCCCTCCAGGACGACGGTGTCCGAGCCGGTGCCCTGCACGGTGAACGTGACGTACTGCTCCCCCGCCGAGACCGCCTTGTGCACGGCCACCCAGGCGGGCGCGTCCTGTTCCGGCGGGGGCGGTGAGACGTCGGCCGGGGCCCGGTCGACCAGGTAGTGCTGGGAGCAGGGGTCCGGCCAGGCGTAGGGGTGGGTGGTGACCGCGAGGGGCGGGGCGGCGGCCGTGCGGTCCTGCGGCGTAGGACCGGTGTGCGATGTGCTCGGCTTGTCCGGGGGCGGCGTGCCGGTGGCCGGGGGCGAGGCGGGGGACGGGGTGGCCGAGCGGGCGGAGTCCGTTCCTTGCGCGGCACCGGCCGTCGGCGCCCGGTGCCGTACGGAGGCGGTGCCCGCGGCGGGCGGGGCGCCCTTGCCGTCGTGCCCGGCGCCGCCGGAGGAGTGGTTGAGGCTGAGGGCGAGTGCCGCGGTGCCGAGCAGGGCGGTGACGGTGAGGGCGGCGAGCAGGACGGTCCGGGTACGCCGACGGGACCGGCCGTCCTGCTCCTGCTCCTGCTCCTGCTCCTGAACAGCGACCTCGCCCCCTACCGGCTCCTGCGGCACCGGCTCCTCCCGCACCGGCTCCTCCCGCACCGGTTGCCTCCGCCCCCGCCCCGCATCCGCCAGCACCCACCTCCGGTGCAGCTCCACGAGTTCCCCGGGGGTGGCCCTGCACAGGCGGGCCAGGCGCTCCACGGGTGCGTAGTCGGCCGGTACGGCGTCCCCGTTGCAGTAGCGGTGCAGCGTCGACGTACTCATGTGGAGCTGTTTGGCCAGCGTGCCGTAGCTGTGCCCGGAGCGGTTCTTCAACTCCCGCAGTAACTCCGCGAAGCCGGTCTCCGTGCTGCCGTCCGCCACCGTTCCTCCACCCCCGTGTCCCATCCCGGCGTTCCAGGGAGGGAATGTTTTCGCAGGTCATCCCCTATGCAGCCGTTCCAGCGTCCCGGATGTGCCGTAGCTGCCGGCCACCGGGACGAAACGCCGCACAGGCTGTGTGTCATCCAAACACGCCAACGGGCCCGGCCCGAAAGAGGACTTGCCATGCGTATGCGCCACATCCGTCTGTACGCCGCGACCGGTACCGTCCTGCCCGCTCTCGCCCTCACGGCGTGCGGAGCGGGCGGAACCGGCACGAAGGACGAGGGCGCTGCCCAGCCGAAGCCCACGACGGCCGCCACGGCGGCGGACAGAAGCGCCGCGCCCGGCACCGGCGCGACCGCCTCCCACAGCACCGCCCTGCCCGCCCGCACCTCCGCGGCCAAGCCGAGCAGGCACCCGGCCGACGCCCCGATCCACCCCTGCAACGGCTCGACCACCAGGGTGACCGCCACGCCGGTGTCCCGCCCGCTCAACCATCTGCTGCTCGCCGCGACGAACACCAGCGGCAAGCGCTGCGACCTGTTGTACTGGCCGACCCCGCGCTTCGACGGGGCGCAGTGGGCGCCGCAGGTGATCAAGGACAGCGAGCCGCAGGCCGTGGTGTCCCTGGAGCCGGGCGAGTCCGGATACGCGGGCGTGCGGCTGTCGGCGGCCGACGGCAGCGGCGAGCACGGCACCACCGCCCACAAGCTGGAGGTGCTCTTCCTGGGCCGCACGCCGGACACCGACGCCGGACGCTCCGCGCGCCCGTCGCTGCCCCCGAAGGGGGTGTACTACGACTCCACGCTGGCGATGACGTACTGGCAGCGGGACAAGTCGGCCGCGCTCGGGTGGTGATGCCCTGACACGACAGGGGCCTAGCGCAGCTTCTGCGCCACCTCGGTCGCCCAGTAGGTGAGGATGTTCCGCGCCCCGGCCCGCTTGATGCCGGTCAGGGTCTCGAGGATGGCCCGGTCCCGGTCCACCCAGCCCTTCTCGGCGGCGGCCTCGATCATCGCGTACTCGCCGGAGATCTGGTAGGCGGCGACGGGCACGTCCACCGCGTCCGCGACCCGGGCGAGGATGTCGAGGTACGGGCCGGCCGGCTTGACCATCACCATGTCCGCGCCCTCGTCGAGGTCCAGCTCCAGCTCCCGCAGGGACTCGCGCCAGTTGGCGGGGTCCTGCTGGTAGGTCTTGCGGTCGCCCTGGAGCGAGGAGGCGACGGCCTCGCGGAAGGGGCCGTAGAAGGCGGAGGAGTACTTGACGGTGTAGGCGAGGATCGCCACGTCCTCGCGGCCGATCTGGTCCAGTGCATCGCGGACGACGCCGATCTGGCCGTCCATCATCCCGCTGGGACCGACGACGTGCGCACCGGCGTCGGCCTGCACCTGGGCCATCTCGGCGTACCGCTCCAGGGTGGCGTCGTTGTCGACGCGGCCCTCGGCGTCCAGCACGCCGCAGTGTCCGTGGTCGGTGGTCTCGTCCAGGCACAGATCGGACATCACGAGCAGGTCGTCGCCGACCTCGGCGCGGACGTCACGAAGGGCGACCTGCAGGATCCCGTCCGGATCGGTCCCGGCCGTGCCCTGCGCGTCCTTCTTCCCGTCCTCCGGCACGCCGAACAGCATGATCCCGGAGATGCCGGCCGCCACGGCCTCCGCCGCCGCCTTCTTCAGGCTGTCGCGGGTGTGCTGGACGACACCGGGCATGGTGGCGATCGGCACGGGCTCGCTCACGCCCTCCCGGATGAACGCCGGAAGGATGAAGTCGGCCGGGTGCAGACGCGTCTCGGCGACCATGCGGCGCATGACGGGCGAGGTCCGCAGCCGCCGGGGACGCGTACCGGGAAAGGATCCGTACTTCGTCATGCCTTCTACGCTACGCCCGCCCGGCCCGCGCCTTTGCCAACACCGTGTCGGCCCGGTGAACCGCTCATAGGCGGCCCACAGACGTCGCATTCACGGGCATAGCGGCGCCGCCATACGAAGTTTTTGCGTCCCCCTGGCGATCCCTGGATCCGCCCGCCTCCCCAGCGTTCTACGCGCGTGGTGTCATGCCCGCGCCACCCCCGCTCCATCCTCTCCCCTGCCTCCTGACAGGAGTCACGCATGCTGCGGAAGGTCCTCACCCGCGCGGCCGTCGCCCTGGCCGCCGGTACCGCGATCGTCACCACCGCCGTCCCCGCGAACGCCGCGAGCTACTCGGCGTTCGCCTTCTCCCGCACCGGCAGCCAGCCCACCATCTACGACTTCATCGACTCGGCCACCAGCACGCTCGACATGACGATGTACGAGCTTGAGGACACCACGGCCGTCAACGACCTCATAGCCCTGAAGAACAAGGGCATAACCGTCCGCGTCATCCTCGACCGCCAGCACCAGAGCGCCAACAACTCGGCGTACACGTCACTGAAGAACGCGGGCGTCGGAGTCGTCTGGTCCCCGGCCGCCTTCGTCTACACCCACCAGAAGACGATCACGGTCGACGGCACCAAGTCCCTGGTCCTGACCGGCAATCTGACGGCGCAGTACTACACGACCAGCCGCGACTACGGCGTGTTCACCGACGACACGCGCGACGTCGCCTCCATCGAGAAGGTCTTCAACGCCGACTACACGGCGACCTCGATCAACCCCACCGACGGCGACCACCTGCTGTGGTCACCCACCGACTCCCGCAACCGCCTGGTGTCCTTCGTCAACTCCGCAACCAAGAGCCTCGACGTGGAGGAGCTGGAGTTCAGCGACAGCACGGTGGTCAACGCGATCGTGGCCCGCGCCAAGGCCGGCGTGAAGGTCCGCGTGGTCCTGGAGAATCCTTCCAGCTACTCCAGCGAGGTCTCCGCCGTCAAGGCGGCCGGCGGCACGGTCGTCGGCTACTCCGACCCGAACGGCTTCTACATCCACGCCAAGGCGATGGTCGCCGACTACGGCCTGACCACCCAGGAGGTCGAGGCGGGCTCCATGAACCTCAGCAGCAACTCCCTGAGCAACAACCGGGAGCTGGGCATCATCCTGACCGGCACGGGCGTGGCCCAGCCGGTAGCCCAGACGATCGAGACGACGTTCAACAGCGACTACGCGGGCGGTACGGCGGCCTGACCGGACAGCGGCCGGCGGTCATCCCGCACCGAACTCGCTGAGCACACGGTCGGCGAGCTGACCCCGGTCGCTGTCCCGCGGCATCCGGGAGCGGAATTCCTCCAACCGGCGGACCACGCCGACCGTAACGCGCTCCGCTCCCCTCTCCTCCACCCCTCTGCCGACCACGCGCAGCCCCCAGTACTGATTGAAGGAAAGCGGTTCAGCGGTCACCACGTCGACCAGCCAGCCCAGCAGTTCCGGCCCGGGCAGCGCGTACAGGCCGCACCAGGCGGGCGAAGATCTGGTCCATCCGGTGGGTCCGCGCCGGACCGCTGGGCAGCTCGGCGAGATCACAACGAAGACGTTTCGGTCAGGAGTGGCCCCAAGGACGCAGCGGGCAGGAGTCCCAGGAGAAGCGGCGTAATCGTGCCTCAGCGACGTGCTCGGCGGTGTTGCCGTAGTCGATGTTGAGGTGGCGACCGAGAACCACGACGGCCACGCTGCCGGCCCCGGCCGCTTTCAGCGCGGCGGCCGCGGACTGCGCATGGTTGCCCGTGGCCCAGGTGTCGTCGACGAGCAGGACGTTTTCGCCCCGAAGCGCCGCTGCCGCATAGCGTCTGGAAGAGGCCGCCCGGCCCAGGTCGGCCGCCTCCGATGTGGGAGCGAGCAGGTCGCGGTGTCGGCCCCGGGTGACCCCGACCATGTCGGCGACCATGGCACGCAGAGGGTGATCCGCACGCCCGCTGGTGCTGGGCACCGTGGCCACGATGTCGAAGGAGGGCACTGCGCAGTGAGTCCTGATGCACTCCTCGTGCATAGCCAGGAAACGCCATAGAACGGCCGCCAGCCCCATCCGGAAGTACTGCTGTTGGGGGCCCACGGTGTTCTTGTAGCGCCAGAGCTCATTGGCATACTGCTCGCCCTTGAGGGCCAGGCTGACAGGAACGACGGCGTCGGCCATTCCCACTCCGAGGAGCTTGGCGGCCTCGTTGCACCGCAGACAGGTTCGATACCCCACCTTGGCGGGACCTCTGCAGACCCGACACACGCCCGGGCCGGGCAGCAGCGGATGGACCAGGAAGTTGGCATAGCGGGCGGACAGCCCGACGACGGTTGCCACGCCGGCCCGCCGGTCAGGTCCAGGTCAGCTCGCCCGTGGTGGGGACGAGGGAGTCGAGGTGGCGGAAGACGTCCTCCGGACCGTCGATGACAGTCGTGTTGGGCCTGGTGGCGTATTCCCTCGCCCATTCGTGAGTCATCAGAGAGCGCATGAGGAACACCCGGCGGCCGTGCTCCAACGCGAGTCGGGCCTGCATCCGAGCGCCGCTGCGGTAGGCGGCCTCGATCACGACGGTGGCCAGGCTGTAACCGCTCATCACCGCGTTGCGCGAGGGGAAAGACGTCTTTGAGGGAGGAGCGTCGGGCCAGAACTGGGAGATCAGCAGCCCCTTCTCAGCGATCTCCTGCTGGAGCCGTGCATTCTGGGCCGGATAGACATGGCGCAGACCGGTGCCGATCACGGCGACGGTTCGGCCACCGGCGGCCAGGGCACTGCCGTGCGCAACGGTGTCGATGCCTGCCGCCAGCCCGCTGACGACGGTGACACCGCGCTCGGCAAGACCATCCGCGATGGTACGAGCGTGGGCGACACCCTCCGGAGTGGGTGTGCGGGTGCCCACGACAGCGACCCGAAGATCGTCGTCGGCTGTCGTCCCCCGGAGAAAGAGGAAGGGTGGACGCTGGTGAACCAGCCTGAGGTAGAGCGGATAGTCATCATCGAGGATGGTGACCAGCCGCATACCCTCGCGCTGCCAGGCGGCGATCTCCGACGCGACACTGTCCAGGTCGAGCGAGGGTCCGGTGTCGAAGAGCTTCCCCTGGCCCGAAAGGTCGAGTGCGCTTTCAAGGACGTCGCGGGCGCTTCCCAACGCTTCGACCTGGTCGGTGACCTCGGACCATGAACGGTCACCGCGCCGCAGCAGTGCGACGAGCGCGGCTCGCTCCAGGTCCTGGTCCATGCCGCAAGTATAGGAACGCTTCCCACTGACGCAGGCGGCTTGCGCGGACGGCATGAATTGGCGCAGCAGGCTCATGCGGCGCACGCGCTCTCGTCCGGGACCGTCCGGTCTGCGCGGCAGTCACGGCAGCGGCCGGGATGTGGCGCGCGGAAAGCTCGCTCGCAGCCGTCGCAGGTCTGGAAGGGATCGCGCCGGTGGGCGGCCCCGGGTCCCGTCGCCACGATCGGTGAGGGTGCGGGACGGGCGGGGAGCGATACAGGCAGCAGCTCATCGAGGCGGTAGGCGATCAGCGTCGCCAGGTTCCTCAGGTCGGTGGGAAGGCCATCGGTCAGGGCATGGTGGATGACGGCTCCCTCACCCGCACGCGCCCGAACCTGCTCCCGCACCGGTGCCCGGGGTGCCTCCGACGCCGCCGAAGCCGACCGCGACCCCGGAAGATCACGGCCTTCGCGACCGTCGGTATGACAGGGCCGTCACGCTCCTCGCAGGCCTCCGCCGGGCCGACAACCGTCTCTTCCTTTCCCGTCGTGACGTGGACCGGCTCGCGCCCGCCGTCACCGCCTGGTTCGAAAGCGGGACGACGGCAGTGATGGACGTACGTACGAGTGGCCAGTCGCCCCGACTCGGTGTGCTCGCGGACCCGCTCCAGGTAGCCGTGCGCCTCCGGCTCGCGCAGGGCGGACGCGATCCGCTCCCGGCCCTCGGGGAAGCGTTCGGCGAGGCTGCGGATGTCGACCGGCGTGCCCTCGGGCACCGACAGGATGTGGGTCCCGAGTCCAATGGCCGTCAGCGACAGCTCGCGGTGCTGGGCGAGGTGGTTGCCGACGACCACGTACTGGCCGGACTGGTACGTGCGTACGTGGGTGACACCGGGGTGGGTGGTGGCTTGCCGAACACCGTGAACCGGGCGCAGGGCAGCGTTAGGCTTCTTCTCAGCCATGGGGAAGGTCTCTTCTTCCTCGTTGGTCAGGCCCTCGCACTGGGATTGCAGTCCCGGCGGGGGCCGATGCATGTATGGGGGGTTATGACTTGCGAGACGCATATGCCTCGGGGTGAGACTGCACGGCCCAGCCGCCGCCGCGCCAGCCAGACCGACCCGTTTCACCCGCGCGGGTGACCTACGCGGGGTTTGGTTTGGTTGGTTGGTTTTTTTCCCGGGTTCTTTGGTCTGACGTATCGGCCGGGTCGAGTTCCGCCCACACCGTCTTGCACGGCACCGGTCCGTGCCGCACACCCCAGCGGTCCGCCAACTCCTCGACGGGCAGAAGGCCGTAGCCGGACTCGGACGGTCCGGTGGCGGCGGTCCGCGGAACGGGCAGTGCGTCACCACGCGTGTCGGTGACCTCGATGCGCACAACACCCTCGGCGGTCACCGCGAGAGCGAGCCGGAAACTCCGGCCGGGAACCCGGCCGTGGAGCGCGGCGTTCGCCGTCAGCTCGGCGACGATCAGCCGGGCGGGGTCCAATGGCAGCTCCCAGGAGCGCAGTTGCTCGGTGGCGAGCAGCCGGCCCAGGCGGGCGCCGCGCCGGGTCGCGGAGAGGGGCACGCAGAACTGGCGCGCGGGGACGGGGAGGGTGGAGATTTGCTCGTTCACGTCACTCAGCGTGTCCGAACGTGCTTAGCCTGTGAAGAAGGGCGGCCCGTGCGGACGGGGGCTGTCCGTGCGGTGTCCGGTTCCGTCCGGGCCGTACGGGGTGTCTGGTGAGGGGAGGACGGCTTACGTGAGCGACTGGGATGCGGGGCTGGACGACGAGACCGGTGCCGTGATGCGCACCGTCGTACGGCAATTGAAGCTGTGGCGGGAGGCGGCGGATCTCACCCAGGCGGAGTTCGGCGCGGCCATCGGGTACGGGGAGGAGCAGGTCTCCTCGGTGGAGCGCGGGCGGCGGATTCCCCGGCCGGAGTACCTGGACGCGGCGGACGAGGCGCTGGGGGCGGGCGGCCGGGTCGCGGCGATGAAGAAGGACTTGGCGGAAGTCCGGTACCCGAAGAAGGTCCGAGACCTGAAGAAACTGGAGGCGGATGCGGTCGAGCTGTGTGCGTACAACAACTCTGTCGTCCATGGTTTGCTGCAGACCAGGGAGTACGCACGAGCTGTGTCCATTGCTCGTCGGCCGCCCTTCACCGCAGATGAGTTGGAGCAACGGCTCGCAGCCCGCGTGGCACGTCAGGAGATCATCGACGACACGACGGCTCGGCCCGTCTTCAGTTTTGTCCAGTGCGAGTCGACGCTGCGGCGGCCCACCGGGGGCAAGATGGTCATGCGTGGTCAACTCGAACGACTGCGCCAGGTAGCCGAGTTCTGCAACATCGACCTCCAGGTACTCCCGCTGGACCGTGAGGAGAACTCGGGGCTCGACGGATCGTTCAGGTTCCTCAGGCTCAAGGACGGCACCACGGTCGGCCACATCGAGGTGGTGCACATCAGTCGGGTGATCGCCGAGCCGAAAGAGGTGCAACTCCTCGACATCCAGTATGGAATCATCCGGGCACAGGCTCTCAGCCCACGGGAGTCGATGGCCCTCATCGAGAAAGTGCTTGGAGAGACATGAAGCTGGAGTGGATAAAGAGCAGCTACAGCACGTCCAGCGGCCCTGACTGCGTCGAGGTGGCCACCCCCGACGAGACCCACGTCCTCGTCCGCGACTCCAAGAACCCCACCGGCCCCCGCCTCGCCCTCACCCCCACCGCCTGGGCGACCTTCCTGCCGTACGCCTCAGAGCACTGACGGGCTCCGGAAGCGACGGCGGCGGAGTGCCCCCGCAGGAGCACTCCGCCGTACCTCACGTGGTCGACCGGCGCCGCCGCGCCCCCGGCCGCCGCTCGCTGGGCCGAGTCACCGGGTCCCCGGCCTCCAAGGCCGCAGCCCGCCGCTTCATGCCGAAGTCCGCCAGCGCCTCCGCCAGCTTGTGCACCGACGGCTCCGGGGCCATGACGTCGACCCGCAGGCCGTGTTCCTCGGCCGTCTTCGCCGTGGCCGGGCCGATGCAGGCGATCACCGTCACGTTGTGCGGCTTGCCCGCGATGCCGACCAGGTTGCGGACCGTGGACGACGACGTGAAGAGGACCGCGTCGAAGCCGCCGCCCTTGATGGCCTCACGGGTCTCCGCCGGCGGCGGCGACGCCCGCACGGTCCGGTAGGCCGTGACGTCGTCGACCTCCCAGCCCAGCTCGATCAGACCGGCGACCAGGGTCTCCGTGGCGATGTCGGCGCGGGGCAGGAAGACACGGTCGATCGGGTCGAACACCGGGTCGTACGGCGGCCAGTCCTCCAGCAGGCCGGCAGCCGACTGCTCCCCGCTCGGCACCAGGTCCGGCTTCACGCCGAAGGCGACCAGCGCCTTGGCCGTCTGCTCGCCCACCGCGGCCACCTTGATGCCCGCGAAGGCACGCGCGTCAAGGCCGTACTCCTCGAACTTCTCCCGTACCGCCTTCACCGCGTTGACCGACGTGAAGGCGATCCACTCGTAGCGGCCGGTGACCAGGCCCTTGACGGCACGTTCCATCTGCTGGGGCGTGCGCGGCGGTTCGACCGCGATCGTCGGGACCTCGTGCGGCACCGCGCCGTAGGACCGCAGCTGGTCGGAGAGCGACGCCGCCTGCTCCTTGGTGCGCGGCACCAGCACCTTCCAGCCGAACAGCGGCTTGGACTCGAACCACGACAGCTGGTCGCGCCGGGCGGCGGCAGAAAGCTCGCCGACCACGGCTATGACCGGCCGGCCGCCGTCGGGGGACGGCAGCACCTTCGCCTGCTTCAGGGTCTGCGCGATCGTGCCGAGCGTCGCCGTCCAGGTGCGCTGGCGGGTCGTCGTACCGGCGATCGTCACCGTCAGGGGGGTGTCCGGCTTGCGGCCCGCCGTCACCAGCTCACCCGCCGCGGCGGCGACCGAGTCCAGGGTCGTGGAGACGACGACCGTCCCGTCCGAGGCGCCGACCTCCGTCCAGCACCGGTCCGAGGCCGTACGGGCGTCCACGAACCGGACGTCCGCGCCCCCGGCGTCGCGCAGCGGCACACCGGCGTACGCGGGCACACCGACCGCCGCCGCCACGCCCGGTACGACCTCGAAGGGCACTCCGGCGGCGGCGCAGGCGAGCATTTCCTCGGCCGCGTACGTATCAAGTCCCGGGTCCCCGGACACCGCACGGACGACCCGCCTGCCGCCCCGCGCGGCCTCCATGACAAGATGAGCGGCATCCCGGGCAGCACCCGGGACAGCGGCGGGTGTTGACGTGCCGTCAACGACCGTCAGCTGGGGCGTGCCCGTGCCCGGCGGCGACACCGAGGAGGAGTCGCTGTCCGTCGGCACGACGGAGACGCCCTGTCGGGCGTGCGTCCGGATCACGTCGAGCACCTCGTGCTCGGCGACCAGGACGTCCGCGTTCGACAGCGCCTCCACGGCGCGCAGAGTCAGCAGTCCCGGATCTCCGGGTCCGGCACCGAGGAAGGTGACGTGCCCGTGTTCAGGACCGGCGGCAGGAAGGGCGGTGGGGCTCAATGTGCTCGCTCCCCCATCAGACCGGCCGCGCCCTGGGCGAGCATCTCGGTGGCGAGTTCGCGACCGAGTGCCAGCGCCTGGTCGTGCGTCTGGGGCACGGGACCGGTGGTGGACAGCTGCACCATGCGGGTGCCGTCGGTCGTGCCGACGACGCCGCGCAGGCGCATTTCCTTGACAAACTGCCCGTCGGCCAAAAGGTCGGCCAGCGCGCCCACAGGGGCGCTGCAGCCGGCCTCCAGGGCGGCGAGCAGTGACCGTTCGGCGGTCACGGCGGCCCGTGTGAACGGGTCGTCGAGCTCGCCGAGCGCCGCGATCAGGTCCGCGTGGTCCGCGGCACACTCGATCGCCAGGGCCCCCTGGCCGGGGGCGGGCAAAACCGTGTCGACCGACAGGAAGTCGGTCACCTCGTCGATCCGGCCGATCCGGTTCAGTCCGGCGGCGGCCAGCACGACCGCGTCGAGTTCGCCGTCCCGGACGTACCGGATGCGGGTGTCGACGTTGCCGCGTATCGGGACCGTCTCCATGTCCAGGCCGTGGGCGCGGGCATACGCGTTCAGCTGCGCCATGCGGCGCGGCGAACCGGTGCCGATGCGGGCACCCCGCGGCAGGTCCGTGAACTTCAGCGCGTCCCGGGCGACGATCACGTCCCGGGGGTCCTCGCGCACCGGTACGGCGGCCAGGACCAGCTCATCGGGCTGCGCGGTGGGCAGGTCCTTGAGCGAATGAACCGCGAAGTCGACCTCGCCCCTGAGCAGCGCGTCGCGCAGCGCCGTGACGAACACGCCGGTGCCGCCGATCTGCGCGAGCGCCTCGCGGGAGACATCGCCGTACGTGGTGATCTCGACCAGCTCGACGGGCCGTCCGGTCACCTGGCGGACGGCCTCCGCCACCTGCCCGGACTGGGCCATGGCGAGCTTGCTCCGCCTCGTCCCCAGTCTCAAAGCCTTGTCACTCATGCCGGTCGGTCCTTCTTTTCTGTGCTGTCCCCGGCCCGGGAGACGGAGGCGACCGTCTCGGGGTCGAGGTCGAACAGGGTGCGCAGCGCGTCCGCGTACCCGGCGCCGCCGGGCTCGGCCGCGAGCTGCTTGACCCGTACGGTCGGCGCGTGCAGCAGCTTGTCGACGACCCGGTGCACCGCTTGGCGGATCTCGCCGCGCTGGCGTTCGTCCAGGTCGGGCAGGCGGCCGTCGAGCCGCGCGATCTCACTGGCGACGACGTCGGCGGCCATGGTGCGCAGCGCGACCACGGTCGGCGTGATGTGCGCCGCCCGCTGTGCCGCGCCGAAGGCCGCGACCTCGTCGGAGACGATACGCCGGACCAGGTCCACATCGGCCGCCATCGGCGCGTCGGCGGAAGCTTCCGCCAGCGACTCGATGTCGACCAGCCGTACCCCGGCCAGCCGGTGCACGGCCGCGTCGATGTCGCGGGGCATGGCCAGGTCGAGGAGGAAGAGGGAGGGCGCCGGACGCTCGGCGACCGGCTCAGGCCTGCGCCGCTCGGGGATCCGGCCCACCGTCGCGACGGTCGCGGCGAGCGCGGTGATCAGCTCGGCGTCCGTCTCGGGTGTGCGCCGGTCGCGGCGGTCCACGGTGCCGCCCGCCGCCCAGGCCGCGTGCTGCTCCAGGGTGGCCGCGTCCATGCCGGCGACGGCTGCCTCACCCATGACGGAGAAGCCGGGCTGTACGGCGGCCAGGTCCAGCGGGCAGTTCTCGTCGGCGCCGACACCGGCGGGCGGCAGCGAAGCGGCGGACCTCTCGGCCCTCTCGGGCTTTACGGCCGTAGGACCGGCGTCGGCGACCGGCCGGCCCGTGCGGCCCTCGACCGCCTGGGCGACCGCCTCCGCCGTGAGCACCAGGCCCGTCGCCCCGGTACAGGAGACGATGACGTCGGCACGTGTCAGCTCGCCCGGTATGGCATCCATCGGCACCGCGCGGGCCGTCACCGCGTTGTCCTCGGTCTCGGTGAGGATCTGTGCGAGGCGCTCGGCGCGCTCGAAGGTGCGGTTGGCGACGACGACCTCGGCGACCCCGGCCCGCGCGAGGGTGGCCGCGGCCAGCGAGGACATCGACCCGGCGCCGATGACCAGCGCCTTCTTGCCCTCGGCCCACGCGGGCACCGGGGCGGCGACGGCCAGCTGCTCCAGGCCGAAGGTGACCAGGGACTGGCCGGCGCGGTCGATGCCGGTCTCGGAGTGGGCGCGCTTGCCCACCCGCAGGGCCTGCTGGAACAGGTCGTTCAGCAGCCGTCCGGCGGTGTGCAGCTCCTGAGCCCTCGCCAGCGCGTCCTTGATCTGCCCGAGGATCTGCCCCTCGCCGACGACCATCGAGTCCAGGCCGCAGGCCACCGAGAACAGGTGGTGGACGGCCCGGTCCTCGTAGTGGACGTAGAGATAAGGGGTCAGTTCCTCCAGGCCGACATCGCTGTGCTGGGCGAGCAGCGTGGACAGTTCGGCGACACCGGCGTGGAACTTGTCCACGTCGGCGTACAGCTCGATGCGGTTGCAGGTGGCGAGCACCGCGGCCTCGGTGGCCGGCTCGGCGGCGACCGTGTCCTGCAGCAGCTTCGACTGGGCGTCCGCGCTCAGCGCGGCCCGCTCCAGCACGCTGACCGGCGCGCTGCGGTGGCTCAGCCCGACGACGAGGAGACTCATGCCGGCATCACGGCGGGTACGTCCCCGTCGGGCCCCTGGTCGGCGGAAGCGTCGGCGGCCATGCCGCGGGGAGCGGTGGCGGGCAGCGCGCCGTCGCCCGCGGCGGTCTCCTCGCCGGCCTTGCGCTGCTCGTGGAAGGCGAGGATCTGGAGTTCGATCGAGAGGTCGACCTTGCGCACGTCGACGCCGTCCGGGACGGACAGCACGGTCGGCGCGAAGTTCAGGATGGAGGTGACCCCGGCGGCCACGAGCCGGTCGCAGACCTGCTGGGCGGCACCGGCGGGGGTCGCGATCACGCCGATCGAGACGCCGTTGTCCTTGATGATCTTCTCTAGGTCGTCCGTGTGCTGGACGGGGATGCCCGCGACCGGCTTTCCGGCCATTGCGGGATCGGCGTCGATGAGGGCCGCGACCCGGAAACCACGGGAGGCGAACCCGCCGTAGTTGGCCAGGGCGGCGCCGAGGTTACCGATACCGACGATGACAACCGGCCAGTCCTGGGTCAGGCCGAGTTCACGGGAGATCTGGTAGACGAGATACTCCACGTCGTAGCCGACACCGCGCGTTCCGTAGGAGCCCAGGTACGAGAAGTCCTTGCGCAGCTTGGCGGAGTTGACCCCCGCCGCCGCGGCCAGCTCCTCGGAGGAGACCGTGGGCACCGAGCGCTCCGACAGTGCGGTCAGGGCTCGGAGGTACAGCGGAAGCCTGGCGACGGTGGCCTCGGGAATCCCTCGGCTACGGGTCGCCGGTCGGTGTGTTCGGCCAGTTGCCACGGTGCTCCTGCGGGTAGAGCGGGGCTGCGGGCGGTCATACGTCCCCAGACCGCCCCGTCGACAGCAGGCTATGTCTTTGTGAACGCGTGCACAAAGATGGTGTCCGATTTGCCCGGCAGAAGTGACCGGGGTCACGCAACCGGGGCGCCCTTGTCGGGAACCGGCACATACGCACCGACGTCCCTTCGTTACTGGGGGCAAAACCGCACACTCTCCTCACGAATCCCGCCCCCGAGATCGAACCGCCATTGATCCTAAGCGACTTTCCGGACCAGTTTGTACTAGTCGGTCAGTGCCCGGCGCAGTCGCTCCTCGTTCACGCGCCAGAAGGTGTGCTGTTCGCCGTCGATCAGTACGACCGGGATCTGCTCCCAGTACCGGTCGTACAGCGCGCGGTCCTCGGTGATGTCCTTCTGCTCCCAGGACACGCCGAGTTCGCCGCAGACCTTGTCGACGACGAGCTCGGCGTCGTCGCACAGATGACAGCCGGGCTTGCGGATCAGCGTGACGAGCCGCTCGCGGGGGTCGGCCTTGCGCCGGAAAAGGGGACTCATACCGGCCATTCTCCCGCGCCTGCTCAACGGCCCGGTCGAGGAGAGTTCACACGCTTCCAACCTCTCGTCCGACGGAAGCACCGAACAAACTGGCTATGCTCACGACATGGCCGCTCTCGGATGGCTCACTCCTCGTAGGCGCTCCGCCACGGCGCGCAGCGTGTTGGCAGGCGAGGCCTCGGCGGAGGCTGCCCGCAAGTCCTCCCAGGAAGCGCAGGAAGCTCCGCAGGTCGCCGAGGAGGAACCGGAGTTCCCGGTGATCGGCGACGACAAGGCGGCTGCCTTCTTCGACCTCGACAACACCGTCATGCAGGGCGCCGCGCTGTTCCACTTCGGCCGGGGCCTGTACAAGCGGAAGTTCTTCGAGACCCGTGACCTGGCCAGGTTCGCCTGGCAGCAGGCGTGGTTCCGGCTGGCCGGCGTGGAGGACCCCGAGCACATGCAGGACGCCCGGGACTCGGCGCTGTCGATCGTCAAGGGCCACCGCGTCGCCGAACTCGCGTCGATCGGCGAGGAGATCTACGACGAGTACATGGCCGACCGCATCTGGCCCGGCACCCGCGCCCTGGCCCAGGCCCACCTGGACGCCGGCCAGAAGGTGTGGCTCGTCACGGCGGCGCCGGTGGAGATCGCCCAGGTGATCGCCCGCCGTCTGGGCCTCACGGGCGCCCTCGGCACGGTGGCCGAGTCGGTGGACGGCGTCTACACCGGCAAGCTGGTCGGTGAACCCCTGCACGGCCCCGCGAAGGCGGAGGCGGTGCGCGCCCTGGCCGCGGCGGAGGGCCTGGACCTCTCCCGCTGCGCGGCCTACAGCGACAGCCACAACGACATCCCGATGCTGTCCCTGGTCGGCCACCCCTACGCCATCAACCCCGACGCCAAGCTGCGCAGACACGCCCGCGCGATGGACTGGCGCCTGCGGGACTACCGCACGGGGCGCAAGGCGGCGAAGGTGGGCATCCCGGCGGCGGCCGGGGTCGGCGCGGTCGCCGGTGGCACCGCGGCGGCCATCGCCCTGAGCCGCCGACGCCGATAGCTCACGGCCGGCGGACACGGACACGGGGGCGCTGCAGTGTCCCCGCGTCCATCGCGCCTCCGCGCCGCACGGATTATGCCGCGGCCATTTCAACACGCCCCGTACCTTGCCGAAACAGGCCGCTTTTCGATCAACAAGCGGTCAATCTACGGCACTTGATGCGACGTCAATCGATAACAGAAGCGACGCAATCGATGATTTGAGCAACTCGGTGTAGCAGTGCCTGCACGAAGCGTTATTCTCCTCAGACGCAAACCGGTACCCCTCCGTCGCTACGACGGGTGAAAGGTCCCGCACTGCACGTGATGGAAGCTCTGCCTCTGGGAGTCCCGTGTACCCACACGTCGGGGTTGACGCCTCGGGCCTGGCTACGCTGCGCGCAACAGTCTCAACGGTCAAAGAGACGCTGCGCGGCCTCGTCCCCACCGCGTACGCCGTCCCCGCCTTCGCCGCCGCCGCGCCCGTCGGCCCGTGCTACGCACTGGCCGACGGCGGCGCCGCGGTCGGCAGACGAGGGCGCTCCGCCGGCGCCGCCACCACCGCCCGCCGCCCGGCCGCCGACAGCGACAGCGCCCGGATGATGGACCTGGTCGAGCGCGCGCAGGCGGGCGAGGCCGAGGCCTTCGGCCGGCTGTACGACCAGTACAGCGACACGGTGTACCGGTACATCTACTACCGCGTCGGCGGCCGGGCCACCGCCGAGGACCTCACCAGCGAGACCTTTCTGCGGGCCCTCAGAAGGATCGGCACCTTCACCTGGCAGGGCCGGGACTTCGGCGCCTGGCTGGTGACGATCGCCCGGAACCTCGTCGCCGACCACTTCAAGTCCAGCCGCTTCCGGCTGGAGGTCACCACCGGCGAGATGCTCGACGCCAACGAGGTCGAGCGCTCCCCGGAGGACTCCGTCCTGGAGTCCCTGTCGAACGCCGCGCTGCTCGACGCCGTACGCCGGCTGAACCCGCAGCAGCAGGAGTGCGTGACGCTCCGCTTCCTGCAGGGCCTCTCCGTCGCCGAGACCGCCCGCGTCATGGGCAAGAACGAGGGCGCCATCAAGACCCTCCAGTACCGCGCCGTACGCACCCTGGCCCGGCTTCTGCCGGACGACGTGCGCTGAGCCGCCGCCCGCACCCCGACACCCACCGCGACGCCCAACTCACGTTCCGTGAAAGACGGTTGCCTTTCCGATCCGGTCATCCGCCGTCCGTAACCCAAGTGCCGCGCCAGTCGTTGTGCGGGATACAGGCTCCCTGTGGTCACGTCTTGGCCGACCCTGATCACTCGATCGTGTGGAAGTGGTCGTGACGTGCAACCCTCAGGACCCCCTGGGGAGTCGACCGTCATGACGAGAGGAGGTGCCGCCAGTGATCGCGAACGTATCGGCCCACCGGCGGGCGAGCGCCTTCGCCCAGGCCCTGGAGGAGCAGTCCGACCGGGACACGGCGGCCGAGCAGTCCGTAAGCCCGGCGGGATGCCCGCCGACCGCCGAGGAACAGAGCGAGCAGGGCGAGCTGCTGGCCCTCGCCGCGGGGCTCGGCGCACTGCCCAGGCCGCAGCTCGACCCCGAGGTCAAGGTCGTGCAGCGCGCCCAGCTGGTGGCCGCGATGGAGGCCATGCTCCAGGAGGGCACCGGGGCGGTGGACGCGTCGGTACCCAGACAGAAAGGCGCGCACCGGGCGAGCCCTCTGGGCAAACTGCGCCCGCGTTCCCGGCTGACCAAGGGGCTCGCCGCGGGCGGGCTCAGCGTCGGCGTGGCCGCCGGGGCCTTCGGCGGGGTCGCCGCCGCGAGCTCCGACGCCCTGCCCGGCGACTCGCTGTACGGCCTCAAACGCGGCATCGAGGACTTCAAGCTCAACTACCTGGCCGACGGCGACGACCAGCGTGGTCAGACCTACCTCGACCAGGCCTCCACCCGGCTCAGCGAAGCCCGCCGGCTGATGGAGCGCGGCCGCGGGGGCCAGCTCGACCACGAGTCCATCGGCGAGATCCGCCGCACGCTCTCCGGCATGCAGCACGATGTGACGGAGGGCCACCGCCTGCTCCACGAGGCATACGAGGCCGACCCCGGCTCGCTCGGGCCGATCCAGGCCCTCTCCGCGTTCTCCCGCTCGCACCGCGAGGCCTGGAGCGCGCTCAGCGACAAGCTGCCCGTGCAGCTCGGTGACGTCAAAGAGCAGGTGTCGTCGGTGTTCGACGCCATAGACCAAGAAGTCGCCCCGCTGCAGTCCCTGCTCCCGCAGTCGCCCTCCCCGAGCGGCGACGGCAAGCGGCAGGGCTCCGGCTCAGCATCCACCGGTTCCTCCGGCGGTCACCGGTCGGCCCCGCCCAGTTCCTCCAGCCACACCCCGTCCTCCGGCAAGCACGCGAGCACCAAGCCCACGAGCGGCTCGGTCACCGGAAACGGCGGCGAGGGCCTCATCGGCGGCAACACGGGCGGCCTGCTGGAACCACCGAAGCTCGGCCCGGGCAGCAGCGCACCGTCCACCAGCAAACTCCCGACGACCGCCCCGGACGTCACCCTTCCCCCGCTCCTCCCGGGCCTCCTGCCCGGCCTGGGCATCGAGGGCGAGGAAACGCACTAGCCCCGACACGGCTACGACGATGGGGGCGCCCTCCCCGAGCAGGGTGCCCCCGTTGTCGTACCGGGACCAACGTCACAAGACCGTCAGAAGAACACCGACCGCCGCTGCACCAGCAGCTTGTACAGCGTGTGCTGGATCTGCTCCCGTACCTGGTCGGTCAGGTTGAACATCAGCATCGGATCCTCGGCCGCCTCCGGCGGATACCCGTCCGTCGGAATCGGCTCGCCGAACTGAATGGTCCACTTCGTCGGCAACGGAATCGCCCCGAGCGGCCCCAGCCAGGGAAACGTCGGCGTCAGCGGAAAGTACGGGAAGCCCAGCAGCCGCGCCAGCGACCCATTCACATTGCCGCCCTCGCACCGCTCCGCGGGCTTCGCACGGCTGCGCCGGACTCCGTCCGCCGGCCCCGCCCCCCGCACGACTCAGAAGAACACCGACCGCCGCTGCACCAGCAGCTTGTACAGCGTGTGCTGGATCTGCTCCCGTACCTGGTCGGTCAGGTTGAACATCAGCATCGGATCCTCGGCCGCCTCCGGCGGATACCCGTCCGTCGGAATCGGCTCGCCGAACTGAATGGTCCACTTCGTCGGCAACGGAATCGCCCCGAGCGGGCCCAGCCAGGGAAACGTCGGCGTCAGCGGGAAGTACGGGAAGCCCAGCAGCCGCGCCAGCGTCTTCGCGTTGCCGATCATCGGGTAGATCTCCTCCGCCCCGACGATCGAGCAGGGGATGATCGGCGCGCCCTGGCGCAGCGCGGTCGACACAAAGCCGCCGCGGCCGAAGCGCTGCAGCTTGTACCGCTCGCTGAAAGGTTTCCCGATGCCCTTGAAGCCCTCCGGCATCACCCCGACCAGCTCGCCCTGCGCCAGCAGCCGCTCCGCGTCCTCCGCGCACGCCAGGGTGTGCCCCAGCTTGCGGGCCAGCTCGTTGACCACCGGCAGCACGAACACCAGGTCGGCCGCCAGCAGCCGCAGATGGCGGTCGGCCGGATGGTGGTCGTGCACGGCGACCTGCATCATCAGCCCGTCCAGCGGCAGCGTCCCGGAGTGGTTGGCGACGATCAGCGCCCCGCCCTTCGCCGGGATGTTCTCGATGCCCTTCACCTCGACCCGGAAGTACTTCTCGTACACCGGCCGCAGCAGCGACATCAGGACCTGGTCGGTGAGCTCCCCGTCGTAACCGAAGTCGTCGACGTCGTAGTCCCCGGTCAGCCGGCGCCGCAGAAAGGCCAGTCCGGCCGCCACACGCCGTTCCAGGCCGCCGTCCCGCCCTCCGGCGCCCGACGGCTCCAGCGGCTCCTGCGCACGGCTCACAGGCCCGTCTTCCTGCGCCCGGGCCCGGCCCGGCAGAGGCTGGACCTCACCCATCTCCCCGGCTCCGGCCCCGGCCTCGCCGAGGGTGCCGCGCCGGCCGCCCGCGCCGCGGCGCCGCGCCGGGCGCTGCACGGCGCTCCCACGGGACCGGTCGTCGTCGAACGGAATGACCTTGGCGTCCGCCATCGTTGCCGCTCCTCAGTTGGCGCTGTGCGTGGTGAGCCGGCCGCCGCCCCTCGCGGCCAGCGCGGCGATCCGGTCGACGGCCCCCGCGAGGGCCTCCGGCGGGACCAGCCCGGGCCCCTGGCCGCGGGCGAAGTCCGCGAACGTCTCCGCCGTCGTGTACCTGGGCGTGAACCCCAGCGTCTCGCGCATCTGGACCGTGTCCACCACCCGCCCGTGGGTGAGCAGCCGGATCTGCTCCGGCGAGAAGTCCGTCATACCGAGCGTACGCACCAGCGAGCCCGCCCAGGTGACCGCGGGCAGCAGCAGCGGCACGGTCGGCCGCCCGAGCCGCCGGGAGCACTGCGACAGCAGCAGCACGCCGTCCCCGGCGATGTTGAAGGTGCCGCTGTTGAGGGTGCCCCGGCGCGGCTCGTGCGAGGCGATCCGCAGCACCTCGATGACGTCGTCCTCGTGCACGAACTGCAGCCGCGGGTCGTAGCCGAACACGGTCGGCAGGACGGGCAGTGCGAAGTAGGAGGCGAGCGGGGTGTCCGCGGCCGGCCCGAGGATGTTGGCGAACCGCAGCACGCACACGGCGACGTCCGGCCGCCGCCGGGCGAACCCGCGCACATACCCCTCGACCTCGACCGCGTCCTTCGCGAAACCGCCGCTGGGCAGCGACTTCGGCGGGGTCGTCTCGGTGAACACGGCCGGATCACGCGGCGCCGACCCGTACACGTTCGTGCTGGACTTGATCACCAGCCGCTTCACGGTCGGCGACTTCTGGCAGGCGCCGAGCAGCTGCATGGTGCCGATGACGTTGGTCTCCTTGACCGTGGCCCGGCTGCCGCTGCCCAGCGCCGTGCCCGTCACATCCATGTGGACGACCGTGTCCGCGCCCGTCTCGGCGAGCACCCGGGCGATCGTCGGCTGCCGGATGTCGGCCTGGATGAAGTCCGCCCCGCCCAGATGGTGCGCCGGCGGCACCGCGTCCACGGCGATCACCCGGTCGACCTCGGGATCCCGCTGGATCCGCCGTACGAAGCGACCGCCCAGTTGGCGGGCCACTCCGGTGACGAGCACGACCTTCCCCAAGATCAGCGCCTTCCCTCGTACGTGATGCGTACGGTCAACCTAGCGGGTCGATGTTGCGCTGTGATGACCGCCCGATGCACCAAGTGACGGAAATTCACTCATCGGAACTTCCGGGGCTCCAGGAAACGCCTGTGGCCCCCCACCAGTGCTGATGGGAGGCCACAGAGACACGCTGTCACGTCTCGCGCGTCGCTTACTTCTTGTTGCGACGCTGGACGCGCGTGCGCTTGAGCAGCTTGCGGTGCTTCTTCTTGGCCATCCGCTTGCGCCGCTTCTTGATAACAGAGCCCACGACTACCCTCGCTCACTTCTCATCACTCGGTTGTTTGGGCGCCATGGGCCCACACGACCTACGAGGGCCTAGCCTACCCAACCGAGCGCCGAGGTCGTAATCGAGGGGAAACCGTCAGGCTGTCTCCACCCCCACATAGCTGTCACGGAGGTACTCGTGTACCGCTTGTTCCGGGACGCGGAAGGACCGCCCCACCCGGATCGCGGGCAGATGACCGCTGTGCACCAGCCGGTACACGGTCATCTTCGACACTCGCATCACCGAGGCGACCTCCGCCACGGTAAGGAACTGAACCTCGTTCAGAGGCCTCTCGCCAGCTGCAGCCATGACACACCTGAACCTTCCGCACTCGACGGCCACCGGCTTCCCCTTCCGGTGACTCTTCGTCGTTGCGTGCTCACTCCCCAATGTAGGGGCGGGTGATGCAAGTGGGGAAGAGGTGCACCCATCGCAGGCCTACTGTGACAGACACGCTCGTTTGAGTACGTAGCGGGTGAGCGGCCGGTAGTGATCAGACGGCACCGCGTCATCAACCGGAACGACGACGGACACGCGCCCCTCCGCCTCCCCCACGAACAGCGCCGGATCGTCGGTGTCGGCCAGACCGATGGCCTCGAACCCCAGCTGACCTGCACCGCAGACCCACCCGTGATCCCCTACGACCAACTCGGGCAACGGCCCTCCACCTTCCGCCGCGGCCTCGAGCGCGACCCGAACCGGCAGCGGCGAATGACAGTGCACACCCGGCTCACAACCGGGGCGCCCACCGACGCTTTCCCGCACCAACCCGACACCTCGTGCGTAGTCCACCGCACGCGTACGTAGACCGAACCGGGTCAATATGTCGACACAGCGACCCTGCGCGGGGGTGAGCACGTCACACCCCGCCGCCGAGAGCGCGTCCGCCAAGCCGGCGTAGAACCCGAGCAGCCGCTGCGGATGCCCGGTCCCGAACAGCACGGGCGCGCCCCGCCTGGCCGCCTCCCCGATCCGCCCCGCGAAAGCGTCCAGCGCGGCCAGCGTCCGCTCAGGATCGATCACATCCGCGCCGGAAGTGTGCCAAGGATCGGCCGAAACCCCGCACCTCTCCGCCATGAGCTCCAGCACGTCCCGCTGCCCCCAGGCTCCTTCGGGATCGATCCCGATCAGCACGCGCGGATCCCGGGCAGCGAACAGCCGATAACTCCGCAGACTGTCCTCCCGAGAGGTCCCGACCTCCCCGGCAAGCCGAACAGCCAGCAGATGCGCACGCAGAGCTCCGCTGGTCACCACGGATGCGATGGTGACGCATGGGCGAGGGGCCGAGGGCCGGAACGGCGGAAGTGCGCACGGTTGGCCTAACGGATGCCCCGGCCGGTTCAGGGAAGAAGGCCCCGCAGCGGAAACACCGCCCGGCGAGTGGCCCGTACGGCCTGGTCCAGGCGATCAGCGGGGTCGTACCCCGACTCCCACGACGCCCAACTCACCGGCCACCGCCCATCGGTCATCCGCTGCGGCCCCAACTGCCGGGTCAGAGCGAACACCTCCCGCCGCCAGTCCTCGGGAATCACCGTCTCCGGCGCCACGGGCCTGCCCGCGGCGATCGCGACCAAGTGCGTCCACGACCGCGGCACGACATCCACCACCGCGTACCCGCCCCCGCCGAGCGCGACCCACTTGCCCCCGGAGTACTCGTGCGCCAGCTCATGGCACGCCACCTGCACGGTCCGCTGCGCATCCAGCGAAACGGCAAGATGCGCGAGCGGATCCTCGAAGTGCGTGTCCGCCCCGTGCTGCGACACCAGCACCTGCGGCCGGAACTCCGCGAGCAGTTCCGGCACCACCGCGTGGAACGCCCGCACCCACCCCGCGTCCCCGGTCCCCGCCGGCAGCGCCACGTTCACCGCGGCCCCCTCCCCCGCCCCGGCCCCCGTCTCCTCCGGCCACCCGGTCTGCGGGAACAACGTACGGGGATGCTCGTGCAGCGAGATCGTCAGAACCCGCGGATCCTCCCAGAACGCCGCCTGCACCCCGTCCCCGTGGTGCACGTCCACGTCCACATACGCGACCCGCTCGGCCCCCAGCTCCAGCAACCGGGCAATGGCCAGCGACGCGTCGTTGTACACACAGAACCCCGACGCGCCCCCGGGCATCGCATGGTGCAGCCCGCCCGCGAAGTTCACGGCGTGCTCCGCGTCCCCCCGCCACACCGCCTCCGCAGCCCCGACCGACTGCCCGGCGATCAACGCCGACACCTCGTGCATCCCGGCGAACGCAGGATCATCAAGGGTCCCGAGCCCGTACGACCCGTCGGCCCCCGCCGGATCGGCCGACGCGGCCTTCACGGCGTCGATGTAGTCCTCCCGGTGGACCAGCCGCAACGTCGACTCCCCGGCGGGCTTGGCCGCGACGACCTCCATCTCCCGGTCGAGCCCGAAGGCGCCCACCAGTTTCCGGGTCAGTGCCAGCCGGACCGGATCCATCGGATGGTCCGGGCCGAAGTCATAGCCCGTTACTGCCTCGTCCCACATCAGCTGTGCGCGGCCGCTCATGCCCGCCACCGTATCGGTCCGGTTGAGCGGCGAACGACCTGGCGTACACGAGCGTCACCAGCACCAACACCATCGGCACGAGCATGGCCCCGCGATAGCTCCACGCATCGCCCAGCGCCCCCACCAACGGCGAACCGACCAGAAAACCCACGTAATTGAAAATGTTCAGCCGCGCGATGGCCGCATCCGAAGACCCTGGGCCGTGACTCTCAAAAGCGAGCCGCCCCGCCGCCGCGAACGTCTGCGGCACCAGCACGCACAGTCCCAGACCCAGCAGGGTGAACCCGAGCATCCCGGCCCACGCCCCGGGCGCCGAGGCCACCACCGCGAACCCACCGGCCGCCACCAGCGTCCCCAGCCGTACGACCGCCACGGCCCCGAACCGCCGCACCCCGAAGTCCCCGATGGCCCGCCCCAGCAGCGTGGTCACCATGTACACGTTGTACGGCACCGTCGCCAGCTGCTCGGAACTCCCCAGGACGTCCTTCAGATACTTCGCGCTCCAGTTGGAGACCGTCGAGTCCCCGATGTAGGCGAAGGTCATCACCAGACACAGCGGCAGCAGCAGCTTGAAGACGACACCCCCGCCCCGGGTGCCCCGCTCCTCCACGGGCGGCGCGTCCCCGTCGACGTACCACCGGCTCCCCAGGAACGTCGCCGGCAGCAGCACGGCCACCACCGGCAGATACGACACCCACAGCGCGAGATGCCAGTGCGCCCCGACCCATGCCAGCGAGGCACCGAGGATCCCGCCCAGGCTGTACGCGGCGTGAAAGCTGAGCATGATGCTGCGCCCGTACGACCGCTGCAGGCTCACCCCGAGCATGTTCATGGAGGCGTCCAACGCCCCCACGGCCAGCCCGAACGCTCCCAGCGCCACCGCCAGTTCCGCGATCCGCCCGCCCGCCCCGGCACCGAGCAGTGCCAGCAGCACCAGCGGCTGGGACCAGCGCAGCAGCCGGCTGGGCCGTATTCGCTTCACCAACTGCTCGGTGCTCACGCTGCCGACACCGGCGAGGACCGGTACGGCGGCCAGGAAGGCCGGCAGCAGCGCGTCGGAGATGCTGTACCGGTCCTGGATGGCCGGGATGCGCGTCACCAGCAGGGCGAAGGTCGCACCCTGGGCGAAGAAGCTGAACGCCAGCGAGGCCCTACCGCGCCGCAGCACATCAGTCATGGCGGCGAGCGTAGGGCCCCGGGCTACCTGTGGGTAGATCCAGCCAAAGATGAATTTCCTTCAGCTTCACTCCTCTGTGGATCAGGCGGCGACTGCCGCCTCGGTGGGCTGACCGGCCTGCTCCGCCTCCGTCTCGGCGGTGAGCATCTTCTCCATCGGCTCGATGGCCAGTCCACCGCCGACGACCACGCCGATCCCGATCGCACCGAGCAGGAAGACCGTGCCGAGCCAGACCATGGTGTCCGCGGGGATGGTGTAGGCGCCCACGACCCGCGCGACGCACTCGGCGAGCAGCGCCAGGCCCCAGACGACGGAGTAGGCCCGCTCCTTGCGCAGGAACTCCGCGGACCGGGCCGCCACCCCGGACGTCAGCCGGGCCCAGGCGGCCTCCCTGGCCGCGTCTCCCTTGACCAGGAAGGGCTTCAGGCCCGCGGTCATCATCGGCCTGCCCAGCCGCACGGAGAGCAGGATCCCGATCGCGACGGTGCTGCTGACCGCGCCGTCCTTGGCGAGCATCAGCCGCGGGTCACCGGAGACGAAGGTCAGCAGCAGCGAGACGAGGTTGACGGCCAGGATCAGCCCGGCGAGTCCGTTCGCCTTCCGCTCCCTCACCAGGCTCCACACCGTCCGCGCCGCCGGCACCACGCTGCTCCAGGCGAGCGCGGCGAAGGTGCTCATCCCGAAGGCGTCCTTGAGGAGGTAGTACGAGCCGAGCGGCACCGCCACGTCCACGATCAGCGGCATGAGGTTGTCCAGCACGCTCGGGTTCTGCTTCGGCTGCTCGGTCCGGCCCTGGGTCCCCGTGTTCTTCGTCATGCCCTCAGCTTCGCCGCCGCAGGGGGTTCGCCAGTAGAAACGATCGTCCGGACGTCCGCATGACAATTGTCAGGCCCGGACCGATGGCTCAGGTCATATCAGCAGGTCAGCCAACTCGCCCATGGACGAGAAAAGTTGGCCGGCCCCCGCCAGCCTCGCGGCCGGCGTCATGGCGGTGAACCCGAAGACGTCCATCCCGGCCGCCACGGCCGCCTGCACGCCCAGCGGAGAGTCCTCTATGACCAGGCACCGTTCCGGAGCCACGCCCATCCGCTCCGCCGCGTACAGGAACAGATCGGGCGCCGGCTTCCCCCGCCCCACGTCCTCGGAGCTGAAGATGCGTTCCTCCGCGAACCACCGGTCGAGCCCGGTCGTCCGATGCCCGACGCGGATCCGCGCATGACTCCCGGAGGAGGCCACGCAGTACGGCACCCCGTCCGCGGCCAGCTTCTCCAGTACGCCCGCGACGCCGGCCACAGGCTCCAACTCCCGCTCGAACGCGGCGAACACCCGCGTGTGGAAGACGTCGTCGAAGTCGTCCGGCAGCCGCTGCCCGGTCCGCTCCAGCACCAGTTCATGGATCCGGTGCATGGCCGATCCCATGTAGTCCCGGATGGAGTCCTCGTACGTCGTCGGGTGCCCCAGCTCGGTCAGATAGGCAGCCAGGTGCCGATTGGAGATCGGCTCACTGTCGACGAGGACACCGTCGTTGTCGAAGATGACAAGGTCATAGCGCATGCAGGCGATCTTAAACGCAGAAAGGCCCACGCCTGATGGCGTGGGCCTTTCCCAAAGATTGTTCGGCGGTGTCCTACTCTCCCACAGGGTCCCCCCTGCAGTACCAT
>NZ_JBEYEW010000034.1:0-68331 GCF_040634095.1 Streptomyces sp. NPDC007205 | reverse complement strand
CCAGGGGCACCGGGCGCGCCGGGACCCGCGGGAGCGCCCGGGGGTTGTGGCGCGCCAGGCGCGGGCGGCATACCCGGGGCGCCCGGCGCCGCAGGAGCGCCGGGCGGATTCGGCATGCCCGGAGCGCCAGGACCACCCTGCGCGCCCGGCGCACCCGGAACACCCGGGGCACCCGGCGGCTGCGGCGCACCCCCGCCCAACTGGCTGGGGTCGGCCAGCATCGTGGCCGCATGGTGCACATTGCCCGGAGGGGCGGCAGGCGGATTGGGGGCGCCCGGAGCATTCGGCGCGCCCGGCACCTGCGCCCCTTCCGCACCACCTGGCCCCTCCGGCCCGAGCGACGACATCAGCTGCGTCGGCACATAGGCACCGGCAGGCGCACCCGGCGCGGGCGGCGTCGCCGCACCCCCCGGGCGCGCGCCCGGCGTGCCCGGAGCGCCCGGCGGCGGAGGCGGCGCGCCCACTCCACCGCGCGCCTTCTTCGGCGGCGGCGCGGCCTTGCTCGTCGCTGCATCCGCGATGTCCCCGGCGTTCGGCGCGAGATGCCGCGCGGACGCACCGGCGTCGGCCGGAGGCTGCGGCGCGCCCGCCGCACCACCCGGCGCCTGCGGATAGCCGTAACCAGGAGCAGCCTGCGGGGCGCCGGGACCCTGCGGATAGCCGTACGTCGGGGCGCCCGGCGGCGGTGGCGGCGTGTGCCCCTGCGGAACACCCGGCGCACCAGGAGCGGCAGGGGGTGGGAACGGCATCCCGGGCGCCGGCGGGTACGCGGGCACGCCCGGCGCAGGCGTGCCGGGAACCGCCGGCGGCTGCGGGTGGCCGTACGGCGGTGTACCGGGCAGCGGCGGGGGCGTACTGCCCTGCGGAACACCCGGCGCACCGGGAGCGACAGGCGCCCCGCCCGCACCACCCGGGGCGGACGGGCCACCCTGAGCGCCCGGCGGGAAGCCCTGCCCACCCGGCGCGTCCGAAGGACCGAGCGCCGGAGCGACCGCCGTCGGCGGCAGCTGGCTGCCCCCCGACATGAGCGCCGTCTTCGCATCCGGTGTGCTCACCGGCGGCCTTGGCGCCTCCTCCGCGGCGCTCAACGGCGGCGCGAACACCGTCGCGGGCAACGGCACCGAACGGTCGTCCTCACCGGAGCCCCCGTTCGTGTCGGTACCGGCCCAGGGCGTGGCCCCCGCCGGCACATCCGCGGAAGGCACAGCGTGCGGAGCAGGCGCCCCGGGCACACCGGACGCGCCCGGCGCACCCGGCCCGCCCTGCGCCCCACCAGGCTCCCCGGACACCCCGGCAGCCCCCGCCGGCACCCCGCCCCGCGTCTCCGCCGGCCCCGCCCCACCGGACGAAGCCCCGCCACCGGCACCGGCACCGGCACCGGACGCCTCCGCACCGCCACCGGCGCCGGAACCCGCGCCAGAAGCACCGGACCCCACGCCCGAAGCCCCGACACCCGCACCGGTACCGGCCTCAGCGCGGCGATCCCCGAGACCCAGCTTGTCCGCCGCCTCCTGCAGCCACTCCGGAGGAGTCAGCAGGAACGACGTCTGATTGAGATCCACCCGCGCGGCCGCCGGCGCCGGAACCGCGTCCTGCGGCCCATCGGCACGGCCGTACTCCTCCTCGTACCGGCGGATCACCTCACCCACCGGCAACGCCGGCCACAGCGTCGCCTCACCGCTGTCCCGGGCGATCACCAGCCGCTGCGCACCCGCATCCGACCGCGGACCCTCCGCCCGGTCCTCACCCCACACCACGAAACCCAGCTCGAACTCCCGCACCCGCACCTCACGATGCTGGTACGCGGGCACGTCACCGTTGATCCACTCCTCGGCGCGCTCCTGCGCCTGTGCATAGGTCACCATCGCCTGAAACTCACTCCCCCACCGAGCCGGACGACGCCGCACCGGAAGACACCGGAACGACATGGGCGAAACCGCCGTCGACCATCAGATTCGCCACCGTCTCCAACTCCGGCGGACTCCCCGCCAACCGCGACAGGAAGGCGTCGAAATCCTCACCGCACGGCAGCAGCAGACGCTCCACCCGCTCCGCCGGCGACCACGACGGATCCACGTCACGCACGTCGTCGTACGCGCAGAACCACACCGAACCGGGCCGCTCGCCCTTCACCTTCACCGCGAGCAACCCGCCCTGCACGAACGACACCCCGAGATAGTCCTTCGTCAGATGGTCACGCAGGCACTTGTTCACGTACACCAGGTCGTTGACCGCCGCCTCGTCCCGCACCGTGAAGAACGGCTGGTCCAGCAGCAGACCCAACTCGGCGTCCAGCGCCGTACCCACCGGCGCACATCCGCCCGCCGCCTTCAGGAACGAACGGTACGCGCCCGGAAGCCGGTACCCCAGGTCCTCCTCGACGCCCTGCACCTGCGCCTCCGACACCGCCACACCCGACTTCGGCAGCCCGAAATGCGCCGGCCGCGTCTCCTGCAACGGCCGCGTCCCCCGCTTGCCATGGTCCACCGCCGCCGTCGCCACCCCACCGTGGTGCCGCAGCAACGCCTTCACCTCGACCGGAATCAGCTCCAGCCGCCGCGTACCCGCCACGTGGTGCCACGTCCAGCCGTGCGGCGTCGCCACATCCGGCACCGTGTCCCACAACTCGTGCCGCTCCGCCGCCAGCGCCGCGTTCGCCGACACATAGTCCGTCAGCCGCAACTCGTCGACACCGAAACCCTCCGGCGGCTCGGCAATCTCCACCGCCACGCGCGCGTACGGAGAGAAATCCGGGTGACCACGCTCATCGACCCGTACCCCTCTCGGGTGACGCGCCGCCCGCACCGGATCCGGGAAATGCACCACCTGCCCGGCGTAGGCCGCGTTCGGCGGCACGGCTTGTCCCCCGGCCTGGCCGCTGGGCGGTGTACCCAGCCCGAGCCGACCTGTCGTCATGGCGGTAGCCCCCTGCGGCGTTCTCTCTGGCCTCAATCGGCGGTGTCGATCGCGAACGGCGACAGCCTATGCGGTACACGAACCCCGGTCACCGGCCCACCGCACCCCCGGGGAAACCAGCCCTCCGCTTCCGTGACCAGCCGTCACCCCACCGTGACCACCCTCCCCCGGCCCGGGCGTGTCGCGCCGCCCCAGCTTCCGCACCCGCCACGGCATTTGGCACCCTGTGTCCTTCGGGGGAAGCCGGGGAACACCCGGGGAGGGGAAAACGAACATGAACACCTTGCGCACCGGAGGTAAGGACGTGCGGGCCGGTGACCCACGCATCGACTGGAGCGGCACCGACACACCTCCCGCCCCCGCCCTCCGCCACCGCCGCGACGGCATCCTGCCCACCGTCGCCGCCGCCCTCTCCGTCCGCGGCGCCACCCTCACCGGCACCGCCGCCCGCAGCGACCAGCCACCCGCCCTGCACCCCCTCGTCCAGGACTTCCTCGACACCCTCACCAGCAGCGAACGCGACCGCTTCACCGGCCGCTGCGCCGAGACCATCCTCATCTCCCGGCACCTCACCGCCGCCGACGCCGCCCGCAGCAAACGCGCCGCCCGCAGAACCATGTCCAACAGCGAAGCGCGCAAAGCACTCAAACACGCCAAACTCACCGCCCGCCGCATACGCGAGGACGGCGACCCCCTCCACGGCAGCTTCGCCGCCCCCTGCCGCGCCTGCACCGCCCTCAGCGCCCACTTCGGCGTCCGCATCGTCGACCCCACGGCAACCGACGGCTGACCACCACCGGCAATCCCGGCACCACCGCCCCACACCGCCCCACACCGCCGGCACGACGAACCACACACGACGACGCACAACGCACGACGCACGACGCACGACGCACGAGACGAACGACGCACGAGACGAACGAAGGGCAGATGCACCCCGAACACGCCACCACCCCCAAGCCCGCCACCCGCCACGAGCACGGCACCACCCCGGCCCGCTTCCCCGTACTCGTCGACGCCGCCCTGCGCGCCGCCGGCTGGCAACCCGGCCGCTGGGACATAAAACAGGCCGAAATCTGGGCCGACGCCCTCCGTGACCACACCTCACCCGCCGGACACCGGCACACCGTCTTCCCCGCCGCCGTCGAAGCCTGGGCCGAATTCGGCGGCCTCCACATCACCCCCCACGGCCCCGGCCGCCAGATCGCCCCCGCCACCCTCCACCTCGACCCCCTCCACGGCCTCCACCACGCCCGCACCCTCGGCGACCTCGGCCGCGCCCTCGGCACCGAACTCTGCCCCCTCGGCGAAGAAACCGACACCGCCGCCACCCTCGCCATCGACACCGAAGGCCGCGTCTACGCCCTCGACCACACCGGCGACTGGTACGTCGGACCCGACATCGACCACGCCCTCGCCACCCTCATCACCGGCATCGAACCGGTACGCCTCACCGCCGGCTGAGACACCGCACTCACACCGCCGGAATCACCGCCGACACCCGGAAACCCCCCGCATCCGTCGGCCCCGACACAAACACCCCACCCAGCGCCACGACCCGCTCCCGCATCCCCACCAGACCGTTCCCACCCGACGGCAACCCCGCCGCCGACGCCGACCCCGGCTCCGGCGGCGGCCCGTTCTCCACCTGCATCGCGATCTCCGACACCCGATGCGCCAGCCGCACATGCGTCTTCGCACCCGCCGCATGCTTGTGGACGTTCGTCAACGCCTCCTGCACCACCCGGAACGCCGTCTGCTCGATCTCCGCCGCATACGACCGCACCTCCCCCTCCACCGACAGATCCACAACCATCCCCGCCGCCGCCGACTGCCCGATCAACTCCTCCAGCTCCGACAGACACGGCCCGTCCTCCACCACCGCACGAGAAGCCGCAGCCGCAGCCGCCTCCCCCACCCCCGCCAACGGCACCCCCCGCGCACGCCGGCCCACAGCCTCCCCCGCCCGCAGCACCCCGAGCATCTCCCGCAACTCGGTCAGCGCCTGCCGGCCCATGTCCCCCACCAGCGCCGCGTTCTTCACGGCCTTCTCCGGATCCTTCCGCGCCACCGCCTGAAGCGCCGCCGCATGCACGACCATGAGGCTCACCCGGTGAGCCACCACGTCATGCATCTCCCGCGCGATCCGCGTCCGCTCCTCGTTACGCGCCCACTCGGCCCGCTCCTCCGCCCGCTCCGCGAGCAACTGAAGCTCCCGCTCCAAACTGTCCGCCCGCTCCCGCAAGCTCTCCATCAACCGCCGCCGGGCCCCCACATACAACCCCAGCAGCAGCGGCGGAGCCGTCAGCCCCAACGCCGTCGTCACCGCCGCGAACGGCACGAACCAGTCACCCAGCGTCAGGTCCCCCCGCGCCATGTCCTGCCGCACCCGCACGAACGTCACGACCGCCGTCCCCACCAGCGACATCCCCGCCAGCGCACCGATGACCCGCCGCGGCAGCTCACACGCGGCGAGCGTGTACAGGCCGACGACGCCCAGCAGAAACCCCATCTGCGCGGGCGTGATCGCGATGGCGACCAGAACGACGGCGATCGGCCACTTCCGCCGCACGAGCAGCACAGAACCGGCGATCAGACCGAAAACGATCCCCACCGACACCGGAATCCCGGCATCCCTGGCAAACGGGATCCCCTCCGCAGCGCACTCCACGGCCGACACCAGCGCGAGACTCCCGTCGAGCACCGCACTGCGCCACCTGGCCCACCACCAAGGCCCGGTCAGGGCCCTGTCCTCTTCCCCCGTCGTGGTCATACCTCCAGCCTACGGGCGGCAGCCAGGCCTTTTCCGGTGACTTTCCCCTACCGCCACACACCACACTCCGTAACCGGACGACCTCGAAACCCACCGGTATCCCTCGAACTGGTGAACACTCCCCGTTCGACCCCGGAACGCCTCATTCCGGCCGGACGGTATGCGTATGACACATGCACCTGGCAAGTACGCCGACTTCGAGGGCCTGCGGGACCGGGCGGTCGCCCTGCGGCGGGCCGGCTACAGCCTCCGGCAGATCCGGGACGAGCTGAAGATCTTCGACAACGACATCCTCAACCAGCTGGTGAAGGGGGAGCCGCCGCCGGAGTGGACGAAGCGGCCGAACGCGAAGGACGACCTGCGGGAGAGGGCACGGGAGCTACGGCTCCAGGGCTGGACATACAACGAGATCCAGACGGAACTCGGCTGCTCCAAGAGCTCCGTCTCACTGTGGGTGCGTGATCTGCCACATCCCGAGCCCAAGTGCACTCCCGAGGAGCAGCGGGCGCGCATGAACGCAGGGCTGGCAAAACTGCGAGCGTCGCAGGACCGCGAGCGGACAGCCACCAAGCAGGCAGCGGCAGCAGCGATCGGGGACCTGTCGGACAGGGAGCTCTTCATCACGGGCGTCGCCCTGTACTGGGCCGAAGGAACGAAGGACAAACCACACGCCCGCCGCGAGAGCGTGGAGTTCGTCAACAGCGATCCAGGGATGATCTCCGTCTTCCTTGCCTGGCTGGACCTGCTGGACGTGGCACGTGATCGCCTGCACTGCCGGGTCATGATCCATGAGTCCGCAGACATCGATGCCGCAGAGCGCTACTGGGCCGACGTCGTCGGCATTGACAAGGCGCTCCTGGGCAAGACCGTACTCAAGAAACAGAACCCCACGACCGTGCGCAAGAACACCGGAAGCACCTACCGAGGGTGCCTCGGCATCAAAGTACGCCAGGGAGCCGATCTGTACCGTCGCATCGAAGGCGCCTGGTACGGCATAGTAGGGGCTGTGTCCGAGACTGATCTAGGAAATCGGACATAAGGGTAATCCCGGGTCGTCTAAGGGCAAGACGGTGGTTTTTGGTACCACTTATAGGGGTTCGAATCCTCTCCCGGGAGCCACAGCACACAAAACCCAGGTTCGGGTCCTGACCGGCGAACGCCCCGTCAGGGCCCGCTCTCATGTCCGCCAAGAAACACCCCGGTATCCTGCGGCTGTCATCCCCACTCACCCACAGCCGAAGGGCAACCCCGTGAGCGCCATTCGCCCGGCAGCCGTCGTCGTTCTCGCAGCGGGTGAGGGCACCCGTATGAAGTCGGCCACACCGAAGGTCCTGCACGAGATCTGCGGCCGTTCCCTCGTGGGCCATGTGCTGGCCGCCGCCCGTGAGTTGGACCCGCAGAATCTCGTGGTCGTCGTGGGGCATGCCCGTGAGCAGGTCACCGCGCACCTGGACCGGATCGACCCGGCGGCCAGGACCGCCGTACAGGCGGAGCAGAACGGGACCGGGCATGCCGTGCGCATGGGGCTGGAGGAGTTGGGCGGGGCCGTCGACGGGACCGTCGTGGTCGTCTGCGGGGACACGCCCCTCCTCACCGCCGACACCCTCAAGCAGCTCGCCGAGACCCACCACGCCGACGGCAACGCGGTGACCGTGCTGACGGCGGAGGTGCCGGACGCCACCGGGTACGGCCGGATCGTGCGGGACGACGCGACCGGTGCCGTGACGGCCATCGTGGAGCACAAGGACGCCACCGACGTCCAGCGAGCGATCCGGGAGATCAACAGCGGGGTGTTCGCGTTCGACGGGCCGTTGCTGGCGGACGCGCTGAAGAAGGTACGGACGGACAACAGCCAGGGTGAGGAGTACCTGACCGACGTGCTCGGCATCCTGCGCGCGGCCGGGCATCGTGTCGGTGCTTCCGTGGCGGCCGATCACCGGGAGATCGCCGGGATCAACAACCGGGTGCAGCTGGCCGAGGCGCGCCGGATTCTCAACGACCGGTTGCTGACCGCCGCGATGCTGGCGGGGGTCACCGTCGTCGATCCTGCGTCCACCTGGGTCGACGTGACCGTGTCCTTCGAGCGGGACGCCGTCGTGCACCCGGGCACACAGCTCCTCGGCTCCACGCACCTCGGTGAGGGTGCCGAGGTGGGTCCGAACAGCCGGCTGACGGACACGAGGGTCGGTGCGGGGGCGCGGGTGGACAACACCGTGTCGGACGGGGCTGTCGTGGGGGCGGAGGCGAGTGTGGGGCCGTACGCGTATCTCCGTCCCGGCACGCGCCTCGGGGCCAAGGGCAAGATCGGGACCTACGTCGAGACGAAGAACGCCCGGATCGGTGAGGGCACCAAGGTGCCGCATCTGTCGTATGTGGGTGACGCGACGATCGGTGAGTACACGAACATCGGCGCGGCGAGTGTGTTCGTGAACTACGACGGTGAGAGCAAGCACCACACGACCGTCGGGTCGCACTGCAAGACGGGTTCGGACAACATGTTTGTGGCTCCTGTCACGGTCGGGGACGGTGCTTACACCGCCGCCGGGTCCGTGATCACGAAGGATGTGCCGCCCGGTTCGCTGGCTGTGGCCCGCGGTCAGCAGCGGAATATCGAGGGCTGGGTGGCTCGGAAGCGTCCGGGGAGCGCGGCGGCGAAGGCGGCCGAGGCGGCGTCCCGGAGGGGCGAGAACGAGGACTGACCGGAATCGGGTGCGCCGAAGTCGGCGTACCGTGATAAGTGCACATCCGCACGCGTGCACCCGCACCCCTACCAGCTGGTTCGGCCTCTCATGCCCAGACGGGAGGTCGCAGACGCAGCCGGCTGGCTGAGACAACCTCTGAGGAGACTGTGCTGTGACCGGGATCAAGACGACCGGCGAGAAGAAGTTGATGTTCTTCTCCGGCCGCGCCCACCCCGAGCTTGCCGAGGAGGTCGCCCAGCAGTTGGGTGTCGGGGTCGTCCCGACGAAGGCCTTCGACTTCGCGAACGGTGAGATCTACGTCCGTTACCAGGAGTCGGCGCGTGGTGCGGACTGCTTTGTGATCCAGAGCCACACGGCTCCGATCAACCAGTGGATCATGGAGCAGCTGATCATGATCGACGCGCTGAAGCGTGCGTCGGCCCGCTCCATCACGGTGATCGTGCCGTTCTACGGTTACGCGCGGCAGGACAAGAAGCACCGGGGTCGTGAACCGATTTCGGCGCGTCTGATCGCGGATCTGATGAAGACTGCGGGGGCGGACCGCCTCCTGACGGTCGATCTGCACACCGACCAGATCCAGGGTTTCTTCGACGGGCCGGTGGATCATCTGTTCGCGCTGCCGCTGCTCGCCGATTACGTGGGCCAGAAGGTGGACCGGAACAAGCTGACGGTCGTGTCGCCGGACGCGGGTCGGGTGCGGGTGGCGGACCGGTGGTGTGACCGGCTCGGTGCGCCGCTGGCGATCGTGCACAAGCGGCGTGACAAGGACGTGGCGAACCAGGTGACGGTCCACGAGGTCGTGGGCGAGGTCAAGGGCCGGGTGTGTGTGCTCGTCGACGACATGATCGACACGGGTGGCACGATCTGTGCGGCTGCTGATGCGCTGTTCGCGCATGGTGCCGAGGATGTCATCGTGACGGCGACGCACGGTGTGCTGTCGGGTCCGGCCGCGGACCGGCTGAAGAACTCGCGGGTGAGTGAGTTCGTGTTCACGAACACGCTGCCGACGCCGGCGGAGCTGGGCCGGGATCTGGACAAGATCACGGTGCTGTCGATCGCTCCGACGATTGCGAGTGCGGTGCGTGAGGTGTTCGAGGACGGGTCGGTGACCAGCCTCTTCGACGAGCAGTGAGGTTTCTGCACGTCCGTCGCCGGCGCTAGCCGTTGATCCTTTTGGGTGTGGCCTCCCCCTCCGAGTAGACTGCTGCAGTTGCTCGGCGAGGGAGGCCGTACTCGTTCTTCGGGACGGGGCCGGCGGTCCGTTATCGACGCGCTCTTCGTAGCAGGCCGTTCGTGGCCGGGTGACCACGTCCGTTCCGAGTTCTACGAGGAGTGATCCACATGTCCGAGGTGAAGCTCACCGCCGAGACCCGTACCGAGTTCGGCAAGGGTGCCGCCCGTCGCATCCGCCGTGACAACAAGGTTCCGGTTGTTCTGTACGGCCACGGTTCCGACCCGCTGCACCTGACCCTGCCGGGTCACGACCTGCAGCTGGCGCTGCGTACGCCGAACGTCCTGATCTCGCTGGACATCGACGGCAAGACCAACGAGCTGGCGATCCCGAAGGCCGTGCAGCGCGACCCGCTGAAGGGCTTCCTGGAGCACGTCGACCTGCAGCTGGTCAAGCGTGGCGAGAAGGTCACGGTCGAGATCTTCGTGCACACCGAGGGCGAGCTGGCGCCGGGTGGCAACCTGCTCGAGCACGTTCTGAACGCGCTGCCGGTCGAGACCGAGGCCACGCACATCCCCGAGTCGGTCACCGTCTCCGTCGAGGGCCTGGAGGCCGGCGCCTCCATCCTCGCCAAGGACATCCCGCTGCCGTCCGGCACCACGCTGGCCGTCGAGGAGGACACGGTCGTCCTGCAGGTCCTGGCCGCGCAGGCCGAGGAGACCGAGGGCGAGGCCGCCGGCGGCGAGGAGGCGGCCGAGGCCTGATCCTCGCCGTCGTCGTCAACTGTTCAGCCGCTGCTTCCCTCGCCGGGAGCAGCGGCTGGCGCATATCAAGGAGAGATGGACGTGACCACCCCCGCCAGTACTGATCCCTGGCTGATCGTCGGGCTCGGGAATCCCGGGCCGGAGTACGCCATGAACCGGCACAATGCCGGGTTCATGGTGGTGGACCTGCTCGCGGAGCGGATCGGGGGCAAGTTCAAGCGGGCGGGCAAGGCTCAGGCGCAGGTGCTGGAGGGGCGGATGGGTCCGGCGGGGCCGGCGAGCCGGCGGGTGATCCTGGCGAAGCCGACGTCGTACATGAATCTGTCCGGCGGTCCGGTGAACGCGTTGAGGGACTTCTACAAGGTGCCGGTGGCGAACGTCGTGGCGGTGCACGACGAGCTGGACATCGACTACGGGGTGCTGCGGCTGAAGCTGGGCGGCGGGGACAACGGGCACAACGGTCTGAAGTCGATGACGAAGGCGATGGGCCCGGACTATCACCGGGTGCGGTTCGGGATCGGGCGTCCGCCGGGTCGTATGCAGGTGGCGGACTTCGTGCTGAAGGACTTCTCGTCGGCGGAGCGCAAGGAGCTGGGCTACTTCGTGGACCGTGCGGCGGACTCGGTGGAGTGTCTGGTGGCGGAGGGGCTGGAGCGGGCGCAGAGCGCGTATAACTCGTGACGTGCGGCGCGTACAACTCGTGGCGTGCGGCGCGTACAACTCCTGACTTGTACGGCTTTGCCCCCGGGGCGAGTTGACCGGTCGTAGGGGGATGGCCAATGATCCCGGCCATGCCTGCCACTGCCACCACCGCTCGCCAGGCCTCCGTGACCGCGTTGCGGTTCGGGCGGGTCGCGGCGATGGGCGCGCTCACCGTGCTGATCCTTTTCTGTGGGGTGTGGGGTTCCTGGGGGACCGCGCAGCACGTGATGCTGACCAAGGGGCGGGAGGCCGGCACGGTGCGGGTGACGCGGTGTGCGGGGGACGTCTGTACGGGGCCGTTCACGCCGACGTCGCAGGGGGCGCGGGCACGCGCGCGGGTGGAGCTCGGGCAGTCGGTGGCGGTGCGCAGGGGGCGGACGTACGACGTGGTCCTGAAGCCGGGTACGGCGGACGCGGTGCGCTCGGGTCCGGCGGGGGTCCTGTATGCGTGGGTGCCGTTCGGCGGGGCGCTGCTGCTGGCGTCGGTGGTGGTGGCGGGCGGGATGCGGCTGAGCCGGGCCGGGTGGGTGCTGGCGGGGGCGGGGATCGCGCTGCTGACGGCTGCTTTCGTGACTCTCTGAGGGTTCGGGCGTTCTTCACGTCTGTGGGGGTGTTCGTTGCCGGTTCGTGCTTGACCGGCTGTCGGGCGTGGCCGGAAGCTGAGCCGCCCCCTCCACATCTTCCCCGTTCACCACTCGAAGATGGATCTGCCCCATGCGTACCCTCATCCGTGCCGGCGCGCTGAGCGCCGGCGCCGCGGCGGCGCTCGTGTGCGCCCCGGCCGCCTACGCCGGCGCCCCCGGTGACAACGGCACCGTCAAGATCCACGATGCCCGGACCGGCGCGGAGCTGCGCCGCAACGAGCCGCACGTGTGCACGTTCTATCTGGACGCCTTCGGCTTCGACGGTGGCCAGCGGGTCGACTGGCACATCGAGGCCTGGGCGCCGACGGCCGCCCCGAAGGGCCGGACCGTGAAGACCGGCGCGATCACGCTGGGCGCGGACGGCCACGGCCGTACGGACGGCCTGTCGCTGCCGGACGGGCACTACAAGCTGTTCTGGAACTTCGCGGGCGAGAAGGGCGCGGCCAAGCACAAGGTGTTCTGGACGGACTGCAAGGGCTCGGCGGGGAGTGGCGGGAAGCCGTCCGGCTCGGCGTCACCGTCGTCGCCTTCCTCTTCATCACCTTCCTCTTCGTCGTCCGGTACGGCCCCGAGTGCGTCCGCGTCCGGATCGCCCGCCGCCGCGGCTCCGTCCTCCTCCCCGTCCGCCCGGGGCGCCGGCGGCGGCCTCGCCGAGACCGGCAACGGCGCGCCGGTGGGTCTGCTGTCGGCCGCTGCCGCGGCGCTGGTCGGTGTGGGCGGCTGTCTCGTGGCCCGGCGCCGGAGGGTTCAGCGGGGCTGAGGGCTCCGTGACGCAGGGGTGCCCCCGGGGTCGTACGACCTCGGGGGCACCCCTGTGTGTGTCGTGGCCGTCAGCCGGTGTTGCGCAGGCCGGCCGCCACGCCGTTGACGGTGAGGAGCAGGGCGCGGGAGAGCAGCGGGTCGGGGTCGTTGCCCGCGGCTGCCGCGTCGCGCTGGCGCTTGAGCAGGGTGACCTGGAGGTAGGAGATCGGGTCCAGGTAGGCGTCGCGGATGGTGAAGGTCTGCTTGAGGACGGGCTGGGCGTCCAGCAGTTCCTGCTCACCCGTGATGCGCAGCACCTCGCGGACGGTCAGCTCGTGTTCGGCCCTGATGGTGTCGAAGACGTGCTTGAGCTCGTCGGGGACGAGGGTGTCGACGTAGTGCTGGGCGATCCTGAGGTCGGTCTTGGCGAGGGTCATCTCGACGTTGGAGATGAAGTTGCGGAAGAAGTGCCACTGCTGGTGCATCTCGTCGAGCACGGTGTCACCTTCGTGCCGCAGGCCCGCCTCGCGCAGTGCCTTCAGGCCGGAGCCGACGCCGAACCAGCCGGGGACGATCTGCCGGGACTGGGTCCAGCCGAACACCCAGGGGATGGCGCGCAAGCCGTCGAGACCGGCGCCTGAGTCGGGGCGCCGGGAGGGCCGGGAGCCGAGGTGGAGGTCGGCGAGCTGGTCGACGGGGGTGGAGGCGAAGAAGTACGCCGGGAGGTCGGGGTCCTCGACGAGCCTGCGATAGGCGGCGTGGGCGGCGTCCGAGACCACGTCCATCGCCGCGTCCCAGCGGGCCAGGGCCTCGTCGGACTGGCGGGGGGCGGTGTGCAGGGCGGAGGCCTGCAGGGTGGCCGCGACGGTCAGTTCCAGGTTCTCCCTGGCCAGGGACGGGATCAGGTACTTGTCGGAGATGACCTCGCCCTGTTCGGTGACCTTGATCTCGCCTTCCAGGGTGCCCCAGGGCTGGGCGAGGATCGCGTCGTGGGAGGGGCCGCCGCCGCGGCCGACGGTGCCGCCGCGGCCGTGGAAGAGGCGCAGGCGTACGCCGTAGCGGTGGGCGACGTCGCGCAGCCGGCGCTGGGCGCGGTGGATCTCCCACTGGCTGGTGGTGATGCCGCCGAACTTGGAGGAGTCGGAGTAGCCGAGCATGACCTCCTGGACGTCGCCGCGCAGTGCGACCAGGCGCCGGTAGGAGGGGTCGGAGAGCATGTCCTCCAGGATGGTGTCGGCGGCCTTGAGCTCGTCCGTGGTCTCCAGGAGGGGGACGATGCCGATCCTGGCCCAGCCGGCGTGCAGGTCGACCAGGCCGGCCTCGCGGGCGAGGACGGCGGCGGCGAACACGTCGTCGGCGCCCTGGCACATGGAGATGATGTAGGACTCGACGACCTCGGGGCCGAAGACCTGCAGGGCCTTCTTGACGGTTTCGAAGACGCCGAGGGTCTTGGCGCCGGCCGCGTCCACGGGGGCCGGGGTCGGGGCGAGCGGACGACGGGACCTGAGCTCCTTGGCGAGGAGCTTGGCGCGGTACTCGCGGGGCATGTCGGCGTAGCGCCAGGACTCCTCGCCGAGGCGGTCGAAGAGCTGGCCGAGGGCGTGGTGGTGGGCGTCGGCGTGTTCGCGTACGTCCATGGTGGCGAGCTGGAGGCCGAAGGCGGCGAGGGTGCGGATGGTGCGGGCCAGGCGGCCGTCGGCGAGGAGGCCGCCGCGGTGCTCGCGCAGGGAGGCCTGGATGATCCGCAGGTCGCTGAGCAGCTCGCCGGTGCCGAGGTAGTCGCGGCCCGCTTCGTGCGGGGTGCCCTTGGCGAGGCGCTGCTTCGTGTTCTCCAGCTTCTGCCGGATGCAGGTGGCCTTGAGCCGGTAGGGCTCCTCGGCGTTGAGGCGCTTGTAGCGGGGGCTGATCTCGGGCAGCAGGTCGAGGTCGGTCTTGAGGGACTGCAGGAGCTCTTCCGTGGCGCCGGTGTAGCGGATGGAGTTGGAGAGCAGTCCGCGCAGTTCGTCGATCATCTCCAGGGCGTCGTTGATGCCGTGTTCGTGCTGGAGGATGAGGACGTCCCAGGTGACCTGGGGGGTGACGTTGGGGTTTCCGTCGCGGTCGCCGCCGATCCAGGTGCCGAAGGTGAGCGGCCGGGTGTCGTCGGGCAGCCTGACGCCGACCCGCTCCAGCTCCGCCGTCAGGTCCTCCAGGACGTCGCCGACGGCGTCGGCGTGCAGTTCGTCGAGGTAGTAGATGGCGTTGCGGGCCTCGTCGGCGGGCTCGGGGCGGACGACGCGCAGCTCGTCGGTCTGCCACACCAGGTCGATGTTCTCGGCGAGGCGGACGTCGTGGCGGCGGCGGTCGGAGCCCTGGACGGGGCTGTCCAGGAGCGCGGCGATGCGCCGGAGCTTGTTGAGGACCGAGCGGCGCGCGGCCTCGGTGGGGTGGGCCGTGAAGACCGGGCGGACGTTCAGGTTGTGGACGGCCTGCCTGAGGTGTTCGGGGTCGGCGTCCTTGAGCCGGTCGGCGGTGCGGGCGAGGAGGCCGCCCTCGGCGGCGCGCCGGACGCGCAGTTCACGGCCGCGGTGGACCTGCTCGGTGACGTTGGCGAGGTGGAAGTAGGTGGAGAAGGCGCGCACCAGCTTGGCCGCGGTCTCCAGTTCGGTGCCGCGCAGCAGCTCGGCGGCGGCCTCGCCGTCCTCGCGGGTGAGGCGGCGGACCTTCTCGACCAGGTCGAGGAGCTCGGGTCCCTCCTGCCGGACGAGGGTCTCGCCCAGGAGATCACCCAGCCGGCGGATGTCGGCGCGCAGCTCGCTGCTGGTCGTGGTGGTCTGGTCGTCGGCACTGCTCACAGGTGCGGCTCCTTGCAGTGTTGAAGCTCGTCTGGGAGGGAACCCGGCCGGCTGCCGGGCGGCGTGCGCCGCATACGGGCCGGAGCGTCCGGGAAGGAAACGTCAGCGGACCGCGCTGTCCGACCGATTCCAAGGATAGGTGTCCATGGAGACGCGCAGGCCGTGGGGCTCTTGCCGCCGCACGACACGCTGCCATACTTACGAAGCCGTAGGTTACGGAACCGTAGGGAAGTAGCGTCGAGTCCCGTCCGGTCCCGGCCCGGCACCTGTCTCGACCCTCGACCCCACAGGGGACGCGCATGACCTCAAGTTCCGATGTGATCGAAGAAGCCCGTAAGGCCGACGACACTCCTCCCCCGTCCGCCACGCTGGGTGGCGAGCAGAAGCGTTCGATCGAGCAGATCACGCTGCTTTTGTTCATCACCGTGCCGTTCCTGGCACTCGTGGCGGCTGTGCCGCTGGCCTGGGGCTGGGGGGTGAGCTGGCTCGATCTGGGCCTGCTGGTGTTCTTCTACTTCCTGGGGTGCCACGGCATCACGATCGGTTTCCACCGGTACTTCACTCATGGTTCGTTCAAGGCGAAGCGGCCCCTGCGGATCGCGCTGGCGATCATGGGGTCGCTGGCGGTGGAGGGGCCCCTGGTGCGCTGGGTGGCCGATCACCGCAGGCACCACAAGTTCTCCGACGCCGAGGGCGACCCGCACTCTCCGTGGCGGTTCGGCGAGTCGGTTCCGGCGCTGGTCAAGGGCCTGTGGTGGGCCCACATCGGCTGGATGTTCGACGAGGAGCAGACCCCGCAGGAAAAGTACGCCCCGGATCTGATCAAGGACCCGGCGATGCGGGCGATCTCCCGCCAGTTCGTGCTGTGGACGGCCGTGTCCCTGGGGTTGCCGCCGCTGGTCGGTGGTCTGGCGACGATGTCCTGGTGGGGCGCGTTCACCGCGTTCTTCTGGGGTTCACTCGTCCGAGTGGCTCTGCTGCACCATGTGACGTGGTCGATCAACTCGATCTGTCACGCGGTGGGCAAGCGGCCGTTCAAGTCGCGGGACCGCTCGGGCAATGTGTGGTGGCTGGCCGTGCTGTCGTGCGGTGAGTCCTGGCACAACCTGCACCACGCCGACCCGACCTCGGCGCGGCACGGTGTGATGCGCGGCCAGATCGACTCCTCGGCCCGGTTCATCCGGATCTTCGAGCTGTTCGGCTGGGCGTACGACGTGCGCTGGCCGTCACGCTCGCGTATCGATTCGCGCCGGGACACCGGTCAGGACGGCTCCCGGCGCCGGAAGGAGACCGCGAAGGCGGCATGATTGACGCCGTGGCGACCGACTCCAGCAGCACCTCCAGCAACGACAAACCCCGGCGGGCCCGCCGGACCCGTATGACCGGTGCCGAGCGCCGCCAGCAGCTGCTGGAGATCGGTCGCACCCTCTTCGCGGCGAAGGGTTTCGAGGGCACCTCGGTGGAGGAGATCGCGGCGAAGGCCGGGGTGTCCAAGCCGGTGGTGTACGAGCACTTCGGCGGCAAGGAGGGCCTGTACGCGGTGGTGGTGGACCGCGAGATGCGGCGCCTGCTGGACATGGTGACCAGCTCGCTGACGGCCGGGCATCCCCGCGAGCTGTGCGAGCAGGCGGCGTTCGCGCTGCTGGACTACATCGAGGAGTACACGGACGGCTTCCGCATCCTGGTCCGGGACTCCCCCATCCCCCAGTCGACCGGTTCCTTCGCCTCGCTGATCTCCGACATCGCCACCCAGGTGGAGGACATCCTGGGCCGTGAGTTCAAGAGCCGCGGCTTCGATCCGAAGCTGGCGCCGCTGTACGCGCAGGCGCTGGTCGGCATGGTCGCGCTGACCGGGCAGTGGTGGCTGGACGTGCGCCGCCCGAAGAAGGCGGAGGTCGCGGCGCATCTGGTGAACCTGGCATGGCACGGCCTGGACGGGCTGGAGCCGAAGCCCCGCCTGATAGGCCACCGGAAGAACTGAGCGGCCCGCGCGCCGCGCCCCGGGGCCTGACGCGCACCGCGCGTGCGCCCTCCAGGGGCGCGGGCGCCCGGTCGGCACCCCGGGGCCGGCACCGTGCCCGCGGGCAACGCCGGCCGGGCACGAGGACGGCGTACACCGGCTCCGCTCCGTGCCGTCGCCCGCGCCGCACCCCGAGGTCGGCGGCGAGCAGCACGCCCGCGGCGGTCAGCAGCAGTGGCGGCCGGCCGGTGCAAGAGCTGTCCTGGAGCACCGGGTAGCGCGCTGGGCGTCGGCGCCGAGGGGGAGGTCGTAGGCCCACAGGGCAAGGTAGGCGCGACGGAGAACGAGGAAGGCGGGGTGGCGCAGCAGCCGCAGCGCCTCGGTGCGGACCAGGGCGGCGACGGCGTCCGGGCCCGCGCCGTGGTCCGCGCCGCGCCCCGCTCATCCGTCCGCCGAGGACGAGGCGCTGCACGGCCGGCCCAGCCCGCGGCGCTGCCGTCCGGCCCCGGGATCAGCTTCGGTATCTCGTTCATCCCGAGAACGCCGGTGTCATACGCCCGCAGCGCGTCCTGCGACCCGGGGGTCCGCCAGTTGTACATGATCGACGGCGACGAGCACGGTCAGGTCTCCTTGACGGCGACGGCGAACAGGCGGCGGAAGGGCAGGACCGTGCCGTACGGCGCGCTGGGGTAGGCCTGCCGCAGCAGATCGCGGTATTCGGCGACGAACGCGTCCCGCGCCTCGGGATCGTCGGCGAGCGCGGTCAGGGCGGGCCGCAGTCCGGTTCCCTTCACCCAGTCCAGGACCGGGTCCGCACCGGCGAGGACATGGAGGTAGGTCGTCTGCCACACGTCGGTCGCGCAGCCGAGGCGGGTGAGGCGGTCCAGATAGACGTCGGGGGCGTGCACGGAGTCGGTGTGGCGCAGCACGTCGGCGAGGCGGGACTTCCAGCGGGCACTGCCGGCGAGTTCGCGCATCAGGGCGTGCAGCGGGGCGTCGATGTTGTCGGGCACCTGGAAGGCGAGGGCGCCGCCGGGGCGCAGGCCGGCGATCCAGTCGGGGAAGCGCTCGGCGTGCCCCGGCACCCACTGGAGAGTGGCGTTGGAGACGATCAGGTCGTACGGCTCCCCGGGCGTCCAGGTACGGACGTCGGCGTGGGCGAAGTCCAGCCGGCCGCCGGCCGCGGTGGGGCCCTCGTGCTCGGTGTGGGCCGCGTCGAGCATCTCGGGGGAGTTGTCGTACCCGGTGACGTGGGCGGCGGGCCAGCGTTCGGTGAGCAGGACGGTGACGCTGCCCGGGCCGCAGCCGAGGTCGGCGATGCGGGGCTGCCCGGTGCGCGGGTCCGGGATCCGGGCGAGGAGGTCGGTGAAGGGGCGGGCCCGGTGACCGGCGTGGCGCAGGTACTGGCCGGGGTCCCAGATGGGGTTCGTCATGACTGTCACTTTCCCCGCCCATTTATCTCGATGTCAAGAGACTCGACGTCAAGAGACTTCACGTCGACACAACCACTACACTGATCTCCATGGAGGACGAGGTCGATCGGCTGGTCGCAGCGTGGCGCCGGGAGCGTCCGGACCTCGACGTGGAGCCGCTGGAAGTGCTCAGCCGGGTGAGCCGACTCGCCCGGCATCTGGACCGTGCGCGCCGGCTCGCCTTCGCCGAGCATCAGCTGGAGCCCTGGGAGTTCGATGTGCTGACCGCGCTCCGGCGCGCGGGCACGCCGTACCAGCTCTCCCCCGGCCAGCTGCTGACGCAGACCCTGGTCACGTCGGGCACGATGACCAACCGCATCGACCGGCTGGCCAAGAAGGGCCTGGTGGAGCGGCTGCCCGACCCGAGCGACCGGCGCGGTGTGCTGGTCCGGCTGACCGACACCGGCCGGGACCGCGCGGACCAGGCGCTCGCGGGGCTGCTGGAGCAGGAGCGGGCGATCCTCGCCGAGCTGTCCCGCGCCCAGCGGGCGGAACTGGCCGGTCTGCTACGCCAGCTGACCGCCCCGTTCGACAACATCCCCGGCTAGGTCGGCCGGTCCGACCCCGGCGCGGCGGGCGAGTGCCACGGCAGCCAGCGTCGAGTGGACACCCAGCTTGCCGAGGACGTTCTGCATGTGGGTGCGCACGGTGTGCGGGGAGAGGAACAGCCGCTCTGCGACGGCCTTCCTGCCCAGCCCCGCGACCATGCAGCGCAGCACCTCCCGCTCGCGCGGGGTGAGGGACTCCACCAGCCGCTCGCTCTCGGTACGGTGCCGGCGGGCGGCGGTGAGTTCGCGCAGGACGCCCGTGAGCAGGGCGGGCGGCAGATGGGTCTCGTCGCGCAGCACGCCCCGGATCACCGTCAGCAGCCGGGACAGCGAACAGTCCTTGGCGACCCAGCCCGAGGCCCCGGCCTGCAGCGCGAGCGCCGCCCGCCGGGGATCGTCCTTCTCGGCGAGCACCACGATCCGCACGGCGGGCTGGGCGGCGCGCACGCCCGCGACCAGCGAGATGCCGTCGACCAGCCCTTCCTCGTCGCCCTCCTGCACGGGCACCGCCGGACGGCCGCCGGGCACGTTGCCGCCCAGGTCGGCGTCGACCAGCAGGACGTCGTAGCGGCGGCCCTCGCCGGCCGCCCGGTCCAGACAGCGCAGCGCGGCGGGACCGCTGCCGGCGGCGAAGACGTCGACGTCGGGCTCGGCGGCCAGCGCGGCGGCGAGCGACTCGGCGAAGATGCGGTGGTCGTCCACGACCAGGACTCGGATACGAACCACGAAACCCCCTTCCCCAGGCTCCGCGCGGAGCAGGGGACAACCAGGTCCGGAAAGGGCCGGCAGCCGTCAGCCGGTCCGCGAGGACCGGAACGGCCCGGAGAACGACGACCCGCGCGGGTACGACACCCCAGGGAAGGAACGTGCGCCGCGCGGCCGCCGCCGTCGCGGAACTGCTACCCCCACCGCGGATGCCGTACCCGCCTGTCTCGCCCCCTGATCAGCACCGGCCCCCACCGGTGCTGCTCCACAGAGTACGGAAGGGAGCACACAGCGGAAGCGGATTTGCAGAACTGGCCTCCGATGCGTGTCTGGTGTGCCTCATGTTCCGTAAGGGACGCAAATCGACAAAGGAATTCCGCAATCGGCGATCGGTAATCGGCATGGACATGACTCGCCGACGCGTGCGGTGGCGTGTCGGCAAGGACGGGCAGGCACTCCGCCGGCATCCGTGTGCAGTCCCTGACGCCGGACCGCAAGCTGACCAGCTACAGCTGGCACAAGGTCTGCACCGGCGCCGCCACCGAGAAGACGTGGCCGGCCTCCCTGCAGGACAACCGCGGCATCTGGGCGCTGGGCTGCGACGAGTCCAGCTGGGACGGCGACCGCAACCACTGATCGCGGACGGCCGGTGAGGCCGTCAGTCCAGCCGGGCGGCTCCCGCCGACGGCACCGCCTCGAACACCCGTGGGGCCGTGAAGCCTGCCGCCGCGAAGGCCTCCTCGATCGTCTTCGTGAGGGTGTCCACGTCGGTCGTCTCCGTCAGGACGATCGCCGAGCCGCCGAAGCCGCCGCCGGTCATGCGGGCGCCCAGGGCGCCGGCGGCGAGGGCCGTGTCCACCACCAGGTCCAGTTCGGGGCAGGAGATGCGGAAGTCGTCGCGCAGCGAGGCGTGGCCCTCGGTGAGGACGGGGCCGATCGCCCGGGTCTCGCCGGCGCGGAGGAGTTCCACCACCCGCTCGACCCGCTGGTCCTCCGTGACCACGTGCCGGACCAGGCGGACGATCTCCTCCTCGTCGCCGAGCAGAGCCAGCGCCGCGTCCAGCTCGGCGTACGGGATGTCCCGCAGGGCGTCGACGCCGAGCAGGGCCGCGCCCTTCTCGCAGCCTGCCCGGCGCTTGCCGTACTCGCCGCCGCTGTGGGCGTGCTTGACCTGGGTGTCGACCACCAGCAGGCGCAGATCCCCGGCCGCCAGGTCGAAGGGGATCTGCTGCTGGGACAGGTCACGGGTGTCCAGGAACAGGGCGTGCCCGGCCTGGCAGCAGGCCGACGCCGTCTGGTCCATGATGCCGGTCGGCGCGCCGACGTAGACGTTCTCGGCGCGCTGGCACAGGCGGGCCAGCTGCCAGCGCGCGAGGCCGAGTCCGTACAGGTCGTTCAGGGCAAGCGCGATCACGACCTCCAGGGCGGCGGAGGAGGACAGACCCGCGCCGGCCGGCACGGTCGAGGCGAGGTGGATGTCCGCGCCGGTGACCTCGTGGCCCGCCTCGCGCAGCGCCCAGACCACGCCCGCCGGGTACGCCGTCCAGCCGTCGTCGCCCTGCGGGGTGAGCGCGTCCAGCGGCAGCTCGGCGATCCCGCCCCCGACGTCCGCCGAGTGCAGGCGCAGCACGCCGTCGGTGCGGCGGGAGACGGCCGCCGTCGCCTGGTGCGGCAGGGCGAAGGGCATCACGAAGCCGTCGTTGTAGTCGGTGTGCTCACCGATCAGGTTGACCCTGCCCGGCGCCGCCCAGACGCCCTCCGGCTCCGCGCCGTACAGCTCGGCGAAGCGCTCCCGGACCTGCTGTGCCCCCACTACTGCTCCCTTGTGATGTTCTGCGCGAACTCCCAGGCGTCCGCGACGATCCCCGCGAGATCCGCGCGGGACGGGTTCCAGCCCAGTTTCTCGCGGGCGGTGGCCGCCGAGGCGACCAGGACCGCGGGGTCGCCGCCCCGGCGCGGGGCGGCCACCTCGGGGATCGGATGGCCGGTGACCTTGCGGACGGTCTCGATGACCTCGCGGACCGAGAAGCCGCTGCCGTTGCCGAGGTTGCAGATCAGGTGCTCGCCCGGGGCGGCGGCTCGCAGGGCCAGCAGATGCGCCTCGGCCAGGTCCGCCACGTGGATGTAGTCGCGCACGCAGGTGCCGTCGGGGGTCGCGTAGTCGTCGCCGTAGACCGAGATCGCGTCGCGGCGGCCCTGGGCGACCTGGAGGACCACCGGGATGAGGTGCGACTCGGGGTCGTGGCGCTCGCCGTGGGCGCCGTAGGCGCCGGCCACGTTGAAGTAGCGCAGGGAGACCGCCGCCAGGCCATGGGCGTCGGCCTCGCTGGTGATCATGTGGTCGACGGCCAGCTTGGAGGCGCCGTAGGGGTTGGTCGGCTTCGTGGGGGCGCTCTCCACGATCGGGACCTGCTCCGGCTCGCCGTAGGTCGCCGCCGTGGAGGAGAAGACCAGGGTGCGGACGTTCGCCTCGCGCATCGCGCCGAGCAGCGCCATGGAGCCGGCGACGTTGTTGTCCCAGTACTTCTCCGGCTTCACCACCGACTCGCCGACCTGCGAGGACGCGGCGAAGTGCAGCACGCCGGCGTAGGAGGGGTCGAGCCACTTGGCGGCGTCACGGATGTCGCCTTCGATGAACGCGGCACCCGCCGGGACGCCCTCGCGGAAGCCGGTGGAGAGGTTGTCGAGGACGGTGACCTCGTGGCCGGCCTCCAGCAGGTGCTGGGCCACGACACTGCCGACGTAACCCGCGCCACCCGTCACCAGGTACTTCATGAACTCGCTACCTCTCGCAGTCGCTCGGCCGCGCGCTCCGGCGGCACATCGTTGATGAACACGCTCATGCCGGACTCGGAACCCGCGAGAAACTTCAGCTTGCCGGAAGTGCGGCGTACGGTGAAAAGCTCGAGGTGGAGCGCGAAGTCGTTCCGCGTCACACCGTCGAACTCCTCCAGCGCGCCGAACGGCGCCTGGTGCCAGGCCGCGATGTACGGCGTCGGAGGCTCAGCGGTGCCGAAGATCCGGTCGAAGCGTTTCAACAGTTCCAGATAGACCTGGGGGAATTCTGTGCGCGCCGCCTCGTCGAGGGCGAGCAGGTCGGGGACGCGGCGCCTGGGGTACAGGTGGACCTCGTACGGCCAGTGCGCCGCGTACGGCACGAAGGCCACCCAGTGTTCACCCTCAAGGACGACCCGCTCCTCGGCGAGTTCCCGCTCCAGCACGGCGTCGAAGAGGTTCTCGCCGCCGGTGGCCTCCTTGTGCGCGGCGAGTGAGCGGAGCATCAGCGCGGTGCGCGGGGTGGTGAACGGGTAGGCGTAGATCTGCCCGTGCGGGTGGCCCAGGGTCACGCCGATCTCGGCACCGCGGTTCTCGAAACAGAAGACCTGCTCGACGGCGGGCAGGTGCGACAGCTCCGACGTGCGGTCCGTCCACGCGTCGAGCACGAGGCGCGCCTGCTCGACGCTCAGGCCGGCGAAGGAGGCGTCGTGGTCGGACGTGAAGCAGACGACCTCGCAGCGGCCGGAGTCGCCGGCGAGCGAGGGGAACCGGTTCTCGAAGACGACGACGTCGTACGACGCGTCCGGGATCTCGCTGAGCCGCTCACCGCGCGTCGGGCACAGGGGGCACTCGTCGGCCGGCGGATGGTACGTGCGCCCCTGCCGGTGGGAGGCGACGGCGACCGAGTCGCCGAGCAGCACGTCGCGGCGGATCTCGGAGGTGGTGACCGTGCGGTCCAGGGGCCGGCGGTCGACGGCGTCGCGCACGGCGTCGTCCCGCAGGTCGTAGTAGATCAGCTCACGGCCGTCGGCCAGCCGTGTCGAGGTCTTCTTCAACGCTGGACTCCTCTACGCCCCGCACCCAATCACTCAACACAATCAAACATAACAGACCACAACTCACCACAGGACTGTTTCATCACAATCAAACAAAGAACACCAACAGAAGTGTTCAATTAACGAACTTGGAGACGTAGGTTCCGCTCTGGACCCGTTCGCGCAACGAAGCGAGTACGCATGCAAACCACCACAGAGAGTCCCCGGTATCTGGCGGCGCAGCTACAGCTCCCCGTCAACTGGCTGGACTACACGATCCTGGCGATCTACTTCGTCGTCGTCCTCGGCATCGGCTTCGCGGCCCGCCGCTCGGTGAAGACCAGCCTCGACTTCTTCCTCTCCGGACGCTCGCTGCCCGCCTGGATCACCGGCCTCGCCTTCATCTCGGCGAACCTGGCGGCCACCGAGATCCTGGGCATGGCCGCGAACAGCGCCCAGTACGGCGCCTACACCGTGCACTGGTACTGGATCGGCGCCATCCCGGCCATGGTCTTCCTGGGCCTGGTGATGATGCCCTTCTACTACGGCAGCAAGGTCCGCTCGGTCCCCGAGTTCCTGCTGCTGCGCTTCGACCGGGCCGCCCACCTGCTCAGTTCGATCCTGTTCGCGTTCGCCGCCATCCTGATCGCGGGCGTCAACCTCTACGCCCTCGCGATCGTCGTCGAGGCGCTGCTGGGCTGGCCGCAGTGGGTGGCGATCGTGGTGGCCGGCGCGTTCGTGCTGGCGTACATCACCCTCGGCGGTCTGTCCTCGGCGATCTACAACGAGGTGCTGCAGTTCTTCGTGATCCTGGCCGCCCTCATCCCGATCACCATCCTCGGGCTGAAGAAGGTCGGCGGCTGGAACGGCCTGACCGACAAGCTCACCGCGAGCCACGGGGCGAACTTCACCACCGCGTGGGGCGGCACCGGCATCGGCAGCGTCAACCCACTCGGCGCCAACTGGCTGACCATCGTCCTCGGCCTCGGGTTCGTGCTGTCCTTCGGCTACTGGACGACCAACTTCGCCGAGGTGCAGCGTGCCCTGTCGGCGAAGAACCTCTCCGCCGGGCAGCGCACCCCGCTGATCGCCGCCTACCCGAAGATCTTCATCGTCTTCCTGGTGATGATCCCGGGCCTGGTCGCCGCCGCGGTCGTCCCGAAGTTCGGCACCGCCGGCTCCGGATACCAGTACAACGACGCCATCCCCTACCTGATGCAGGAGCTGCTGCCCAACGGCGTGCTCGGCATCGCCGTCACCGGTCTGCTGGCGGCCTTCATGGCGGGCATGGCGGCGAACGTGTCGTCCTTCAACACGGTGTTCACGAACGACATCTGGGCGAAGTACGTGGTGCGCGGCCGCGAGGACGCCTACTACGTCCGCTTCGGCCGGCTGATCACCGCGATCGGCGTCCTGGCGTCGATCGGTACGGCGTTCCTGGCGTCCTCGTTCTCGAACATCATGAGCTACCTGCAGACACTGTTCTCCTTCTTCAACGTGCCGATGTTCGTCGTCTTCATCGTCGGCATGTTCTGGAAGCGCGCGTCCGCCAGGTCCGGCTTCTGGGGCCTGCTCGCGGGCACCGTGACCGCGATGGTCAACTACTTCGTGTTCTACAAGAAGGGGATCATCTCCATCCCCTCCGACCAGGGCGCCAACTTCGTCTCCGCGATCGCGGGCTTCGTCGCCGGCGCGGTCGTGATGGTCGCGGTGTCCCTGTTCACCAGGCCGAAGCCGGTACAGGAGCTGCAGGGGCTGGTCTACGGCACCCGCTCCCCCGGCATGTCCGAGCCGGCCGCCGCCGGCGACGACGCCTGGTACCGCAAGCCGGCCCTGCTGGGCTGGGGCGCGGTCGTGCTGGCCGCCGCCTGCTACATCCCGTTCTCGTTCTGACGCGGGAGGATCGAGGAAACCATGAGCGACAACGCGCACTCCGAGCGCCGTCACGAGGGCTTTCACTACAGCGAGGAGGACGTCCAGCGGGAGGTCACCGAGCTGGAGGGCAAGTCCGCGACCGCCGCGCGCATCTTCGACCTGCGCCGCATCATCGGCGGGCTGTTCGTGCTCTACGGCGTCATCGTCACGATCGTGGGCGTCACCGACTCCCGGTCCGCGATCGACAAGGCCCAGGGCGTCAACATCAACCTCTGGACCGGGATCGGCATGCTCCTGCTGGGCCTCTTCTTCCTGGCCTGGCTGAAGCTGCGGCCCACTCCGCCGCCGCTTCCTCCGGAGGGTCTGCCGGAGGACAGACAGGGGGAGTAACCCGCCGTCCCCGGCTGCGGGCGCGTGGGGGCTGGTCGGCTGCGGGTGCGTGGGGGCGGGTCGCCCAGTTCCCCGCGCCCCGGACCGGGCCCGCACCGGCGCAGGGCGCCTACCCGGGACCGGAGCCCAACGGTCCCGCCCGGTCCAGCAGCCCCGTGCGCGCGGCCAACGCCGCCGCCTCCAGCCGCGACCCCACCCCCAGCTTCATCAACACCCGCTGCACATGCGTACGAGCCGTACTCGGCGCGATGCCCATCCCGGCCGCGATCAGCCGCGTATCCTCCCCGTCGGCCACCCGCACCAGCACCTCCACCTCCCGCGGCGTCAGCACTGACAGCAACCGCTGTGCCTCGTCATCGGGCTGCGCGGCAGGATTGAGCAGTTCCTCGAACGCCCCCTGCAGCAGCTGCGGAGCCACCGCCGCCTCCCCCGCCCGCGCCTTCATGATCGCCCGCTCGACCCCCTCGATCCGCTCGTCGTGCCGTACGTACCCCGACGCCCCGGCCGCGAACGCCGCCGCGATCCCGCGCGGCGACGGCACCGGGCCGAGCACCAGCACCGCCACCTGCGGCCGCTCCCGCTTGACCTTCACCACCGGGTCGAACACGCCCGGTTCGGCCGGCGCCGCCGTGCCCAGCAGGCACACCTCCGGCGCCCGCGCGATCACCAGGTCCGCCGCACCCGCGGCCGGCGCCGCCGCGGCGAGCACCCGGTGCCCGCGCAGCTTGAGCGCCGACGCCAGCGCCTCCGCGAGCAGGCGATGGTCGTCGACGACCATGAGCCGCACTCCCATAGAGCAACCCCCCAGTCCCCCCCATGGATGCCCCACTATGGACGCCCACCTGTCCGCGAGGACAGAGGGCCCCCCGGCACCCCCGCCCTCCATACGCTCCCGGAAGCTACACGCTTGTTCGACGTCGCGCTGCCCCTCTTGATGAGAAGTGCCCCGGATCGATGAAATCCGGGGCACTTCTCGGTAAGTCACCCATTCGGGCGAGACCCGCCGCGGCGGCGGCGCGGCGTCAGCCGCCCGTGCCGAAGACCAGCACCAGGTCCTCCTGGCCGATCGACGACAGGTCCTTCTGCTTGGCGTAGACCTGCCCCATGTACAGGCGGCCGTCACGGAAGAGGAGCTCATCGCTGTCGGGCAGTATGTTGCTCTCCGTCTCCCGCATCTTCCTCGCGGCAGGGTTCACCAGCAGCTTGGTCATCTTGAAGCTGCCGCCGTCGATACTGACGATCTGACCGCCGGCCTTGTACGACGGCGACTTGTAGGCGAGCAGGTTGCTCCCGTCCATGCGCAGCGGGGAGATCGTGGTGTCGTCGCCCGCCTCGGCACGCTGACCGGTCGGCTTTCCGGTGGTGAGGTCGAAGGAGACGATCTCGTTGGTCTGGCTGAGGGACGAGGAGCCGTCGTGCTCCGCGGTCGGCAGGTACAGCTTGCCGTTCCCGACGACGATCTCGTGGCAGTCCTCGACGCGGGTGATGCCCGCGCACTTGCCGCCGTAGTTGTCGCCCGGCGCGGAGATGTGCGCGAGCAGTCTGCCCGTCTTGTTGTCGATGGAGAAGTAGTCCGTGATCTGGGTGCTCTCCCCCACGGCGGCGGCCACCACCAGCGGGTCGGTGGAGACGACGGACGCCTCGTCGATGCCCGGGTCCATCTTGTACTCGGAGATCACCTTCCCCGTCTTCGGGTCGAGGGTCTGGATGAGCAGGCGCGGGTTGTCGGCGTCTCCGCAGCTGCGCACCGCGACCAGCTTGGTGCCACCGCCGTACCCCGCGTCGTAGCAGTCGTCGCCCTGCTTCGGCAGCCACAGCGGCTTGCCGGAGTCGATGTCGAAGGCGGCACCGCCCTCGGTGTCGCCGACCGCCACAGTGCGCTGACCGACCGTCACATCCTCGTAGTTGATCGGATAATCGCCGACCTTGACCGACTTCGTCCACAGCTTTGTACCGGCGTCGAGATCGATCGCGGCGATCTGGGTGCATCCGGCGAAGCTGTTCTTCGTGTTCCACTTCGGCTGGTAGGTGATCGCGGTCTTGCCGTCGGACGTGGTCTGCCTGCTGGCCGCGCAGACCGGACCCGGCAGCTTGATCGTCCACAGCCTGGTGCCCTTGACCGGGTCGTAACCGGCGATCTCGGCGACACCGCTCTTGGCGTACACCTTGTCGGTCAGCCATGAACCCACGGTGCTGGTCGTGTCGTCCGTGGTGGGCAGCGGCACCTGGAACAGCACCTTGGCCGCGGGGTCGGCCGGCACCTTCTCCTTGCCGCCGCCCGTGCCGCCGCTGCCGCCCGTGCCGCCGCTGGAGGAAGCGGCCTCGTGCTTCTTGACGTCGCCCCCGGAGGAGTTGGCGTACCAGATGCCGCCGGCGACGATCAGGGCGATGGCGACGACGGCCGCGACGACGATGAACAGCACCGTGTTGTTCCGCCCGCCACCGCTCTGCCCCGCCTGCGGCTGGACCGGCACGGTCGGCGGCTGGCCCGGATAGCCGTAACCCGGCTGCGCGGGCTGCGCGTACGGGGTCTGCGGCTGACCGTAGGCCGGGGGCGGCTGGCCGTACGGGTTCTGCTGAGCGCCGGGGTAGCCGTAACCGGGCTGGGGCGGTTGGGGCTGCTGGGGCGGCTGTTGGGCCGAAGCGGCCTGTGGATAGCCGTAGCCGGGCTGCGGCTGAGGGGGCTGCGGGACCGGAGCGGCCTGCGGGTAGCCGTAGCCGGGCTGCGGCTGAGGGGGCTGCGGAGGCTGCTGCGGTGGTGGGCTCGGGGGGCCGAAACCGGGCTGCTGCGGGGGCTGGTTCGGCGGCGGAGGGGGCGGCTGGGTCATGGGCTGGGCACCTCAGTGAGGCTCGGAAGGCCGGACGGCATCGGGGAGTTGGCAGGGACAGGGGAAGCCGGGACGGCCGCTCAGTTGCCGAAGGCCATGATCAGTTTCTCCCTGGCCTGGTCGCTGCCGGACAGCTGGCCGCTGGAGATGAAGAACCGTCCGTCGGACCAGCCCACGACGGATTCGAAGAAGGTCTCCTCGATCTGCGCCGTACCCTGCGGGTTCTGCAGCAGACTGGTGGGCTTGTGGGAGGAGCCGGCGGTCGGGATCGACACCACCTGGCCGCCCGCGTCGTACGACGGCTGCACATACGCGACGAGTTTGCCCCCCTCGGTCTTCATCGGATACATCGGCTCGGCGGCCGGGGACTTGACCCGCCACTCGGCCTTGCCGGTGGTGAGGCTGATCGCGACGATCTCGTTGGCGCTGCTCGTGCTGTCCGTCGGCAGGTACAGCGTGTCGGCGTCGGTCACGACGCCCTGACAGCCCTGCAGATCCCGGTCGAGGAATCCGCAGTGGGGGGCGAACTTCTCGTCGACCTTCACCTGGGAGCGGAACTTTCCGTCCTTGCCGAACGTGGAGATGTTCCAGGCCTTCTTGTCCGAGTTGGTCAGGTACACCACGAGCGGGTCCAGGGAGTACACCTTGGTCACCTCCCAGCCCTTCTTGACCTTCTGGGTCCACTTGACCTTGCCGGTGGCCGGGTCCAGTTCCTGGATCTCGTCGTGCTCGTTGGGCTCGAACGCGGCGCAGGAGGACGCCTGGATCAGCCGGCCGGCGCCACCCGCGTACCCGGACGGAGCGCACGACCCGCCGTCACTCCCCTTGTCGTACAGCTTCTTGCCGCTGTCGACGTCGTACGCCGTGCCCGCCGACCCCGCGCGGCCCGCTATCACCGTCTTGCCGCTGATGGTCAGGCTGATTTCGACCGCGATGTCGAACGCCCCCTGGCGGTCGACCTTGACGTTCCAGCCCTTCTGGCCGGTGTTCAGGTCGATCTGCTGCAGCTGGTTGCACTCGGCCTTGTCGCTGGTGCCGCTCATGTACGCCACGACGACCTTGTCGTCGTCCGACTGTTGCGGGGTGACCGCGCAGATCTTCTGCGGGAAGGAGACCGGAGCCCACGCCGGCTTGCCGTCACCGACGCCATAGGCGAAGACCTGCTTGTACGCCGCCTTCACCACCGCCTTGTCCGTGACCCACATGCCGGGCGCCTCCGCGCCGCTGCGAGGGGCGTCCGGCGCCGACTTGTACCAGAGCACCCTGTCCTCACCGGGCTTCCGGCCGTCGTTGAGGTTCTCCGGGTCGTCACCGCCGCTCGACGGACTCGGCGTGCCGGAGGCGGAGTGCTTGGGGTCGTCGCTCTGCTGGGCGACGGGCTTCTTCTTGCCGCCGCCGTCGCCGCTCACGACCGCGTACGCCGCGCCGCCGATGACCAGCAGCGCGGCCACCGCGGCACCGGTGATCAGCGCCGTCTTCTTCTTCCTGGACGCCGGCGTACCGCCGGGCGCGGCGCCGGGCACACCCGGGTACGGCGGCTGCTGCGGATGCCCGAAACCGGGCTGGGGCGCCGCCCCGTACGGGCCCGGCTGCTGCGGCGGATAGCCGTAGGGGCCCGGGGTGCCGTACGGACCCGGCTGCTGTGGGTAGCCGTAGCCGGGCTGGGGCTGCTGCGGCGGGGCGGCGGGCTGCTGGGCCGGCGGCGGCGGCATGGGAGGCACGCCCGGGGCGCCCGGGGTGCTCTGCGGGGCGCCGAAGCCGCCCGGTGCCGGTGGCGTCTGCGGAGCGCCGAAACCACCACCCTGCGGCGGCTGTTCCTGCGGCGCTCCGAAACCGCCCTGCGGCGGATGGTTGGGCGGCTGAGTCATCAGCGCTCTTCCCCCTCGTTCACTGATTTTTAGCCACGCCCTGAGGTTCTTGACGGACCCTGGGTCGTTACTCACACAATTCTCAGACGGCCCTTTCTATCACCCGGCACCGACAGCACAGCGGCCCGGATCCGCCGCTGTTCCCAAGGGACGACCGGGCCGTGATGCCCCTGTTACGCGCCTTCACGCCCCCTTCACGCGGCGCACGCAACAGCGCCGCGCGCCGGGAGCGTTGGGATGTGAGGCGGGCGCGGGCGGTGGCTGGTTCACGCCTCGGGGCAGACGGTGACGGGGCTCCTGACGGCGCGCAAGCCCATGCCTGGCGCTGCCGCTGACTGCGCGTAAACCCATACGTGGCGCCGCTCCTGACGGCGCGGACAACCGGATCGAGCGCCGTACTCGGCGGCGCGCACACCCCCGGCTCGCGCCGGCGCCCAGGCCCCCGCGCCCGCTCAGCCCCCGCCCCCGCGCCCGCTCAGCCCCCGCCTCCGCGCTCCCCGCTACGCGTCCTCCGCCAACTCCAGCCAGCGCATCTCCAGTTCCTCGCGCTCGCCGGCGAGGTCGCGCAGCCGGGCGTCCAGTTCGGCGACCTTCGCGAAGTCGGTGGCGTTCTCGGCGATCTGGGCGTGCAGCTTGGCCTCCTTCTCGGAGACCTTGTCCAACTGCCGCTCGACCTTCTGGAGTTCCTTCTTGGCGGCGCGCTGGTCGGCGGCGCTCTTCTCCGCTGTGGCCGGCTTGGGTGCCGCGGCGGCGGCCTGCGCGGCGACCGCCTCCTCCATCCGCTGCCGCCGCTCCAGGTACTCGTCGATGCCCCGCGGCAGCATCCGCAGGGTGCCGTCGCCGAGGAGGGCGAAGACCCGGTCCGTGGTGCGCTCGACGAAGAACCGGTCGTGGGAGATGACGATCATCGAGCCGGGCCAGCCGTCGAGGACGTCCTCCAGCTGGGTGAGGGTCTCGATGTCGAGGTCGTTGGTGGGCTCGTCCAGGAAGAGGACGTTGGGCTCGTCCATGAGGAGCCGCAGCAGCTGCAGCCGGCGGCGCTCACCACCCGACAGATCCCCGACCGGCGTCCACTGCTTCTCCTTGCTGAAGCCGAACGTCTCGCACAGCTGCCCGGCGGTCATCTCGCGCCCCTTGCCGAGGTCGACGCGCTCACGGACCCGCTGCACCGCCTCCAGGACCCGCCAGGTCGGATCGAGTTCGGCGACCTCCTGGGAGAGGTAGGCGAGCTTGACGGTCCTGCCGACGGCGATGCGCCCACCGGCCGGCTGCTCCTCACCCCCCGTACGCGCCGCCGCGGCCATGGCCCGCAGCAGGGAGGTCTTGCCGGCGCCGTTCACGCCGACGAGACCGATCCGGTCACCGGGGCCGAGCTGCCAGGTGACGTGCTTGAGCAGCACCTTGGGCCCGGCCTGGACGGTGATGTCTTCGAGGTCGAAGACCGTCCTGCCGAGCCGCGAGGAGGCGAACTTCATCAGCTCGGAGCTGTCCCGGGGCGGCGGCACGTCCGCGATCAGCTCGTTGGCGGCCTCGATGCGGAAGCGCGGCTTGGACGTGCGGGCGGGCGCCCCGCGTCGCAGCCAGGCCAGCTCCTTGCGCATCAGGTTCTGCCGCTTGACCTCCTCGGTGGCGGCGATCCGCTCGCGCTCCGCGCGCGCGAAGACATAGTCGGAGTAGCCGCCGTCGTACTCGTGGACGTCACCGCGCTGCACGTCCCACATGCGCGTGCAGACCTGGTCCAGGAACCACCGGTCGTGTGTGACGCACACCAGCGCCGAGCGCCGGTTCTGCAGGTGCTGCGCGAGCCAGGCGATGCCCTCGACGTCGAGGTGGTTGGTGGGCTCGTCGAGGACGATCAGGTCCTGTTCCTCGATGAGCAGCTTGGCGAGCGCGATCCGGCGTCGCTCACCGCCGGACAGCGGTCCGATGACGGTGTCGAGCCCCTTGGGGAAGCCGGGCAGGTCCAGACCTCCGAACAGCCCGGTCAGGACGTCCCTCACCTTGGCGTTGCCCGCCCACTCGTGGTCGGCCATGTCGCCGATGACCTCGTGGCGGACGGTGGCGGCGGGGTCGAGGGAGTCGTGCTGGGTGAGCACGCCGAGCCGCAGACCGCCGGAGTGCGTGACGCGCCCGGTGTCGGCCTCCTCCACCTTCGCGAGCATCCGGATGAGGGTGGTCTTGCCGTCGCCGTTGCGCCCGACGACCCCGATCCGGTCCCCTTCCGACACACCGAGCGAGACGCCGTCCAGCAGGGCACGGGTGCCGTACACCTTGCTGACGTTCTCGACATTGACCAGGTTGACGGCCATTTCACTCCTGTGCGCGGGGGTGGGTCAGCCTTCTAGCGTAGGGCCTGCGGGGTGAGGGACGGCGCGCGAGGGGCTTGTCACTCTTTGTGATGACGTGATCGGGAGACGGCCGCTACCGTGGAGGACAGGCAGCAGGATCCCGTCCATGGGAGGAACCATGACCGCCGAGTCCGTAGAGCACCGCGTCCAGTGGCCGGTGCCGCCCCAGGACGGCTACACCGTGGACGACCTGTTCACGCTGCCTGATCTCCCGCCGCACACCGAGCTGATCGACGGGAGCCTGGTTTTCGTGAGCCCGCAGCGCCGTTTCCACGCCAATGTGATCGACCTGCTTGTCAATGGCCTGCGTGCGACGCTGCCTGCCCAGTTCAGGGTCAGTCGGGAAATGACCGTCGTGCTCGACAACCGCAATGGTCCAGAACCCGATGTGAGCGTCATCCGTGTCGACGCCGTCACGGGCCCCGGCCAGACGAAGTACGAGGCCAAGGACCTGCTCCTGGCCATCGAGGTCGTCTCCCCGGACTCGGAGTCCCGGGACCGCACGACCAAGCCCCAGAAGTACGCCGCTGCCGGGATCCCGAACTTCTGGCGCGTCGAGGAGAACGGGATGAGCGGCAGGCCCGTCGTCCACGCCTACGAGCTCGACCCGCTCACCAGGGCGTACATCCACACCGGCATGCACCGGGACCTCATCAAGGTCGACAAGCCGTACTTCATCGACATCGACCTGACGGCGATCGACGAACTCTGACAGGCGCCCTCAGACCGCCGTCGCCCCCGCCACCGGCCCCACCGCAGTCCGCACCGCCCTGCACGTCCCCGACGCCCGCAGGGCCTGGGCCACCTTCTCCGCCGACTCCGCATCACGCGCGAGGAACGCCGTCGTGGGCCCGGACCCGGAGACCAGCGCGGCGAGCGCACCCGCCCCGCGCCCCGCGTCCAGCGTGTCGGCCAGCTCAGGGAACAGGGACAGCGCCGCAGGCTGCAGGTCATTGGACACGGCTGCCGCCAGCCCCTCCACGTCCCCCTTCGCCAGCGCCTCCAGCAGGTCCGCCGAAGCCACCGGCACCGGGATCTCCCGTCCCTGAGCCAGCCGGTCGAACTCCCGGAAGACGGCCGGGGTCGACAGCCCCCGCTCGGCCATCGCGAACACCCAGGGGAAGGTGCCGCCGGTCTCCAGGACCGTCAGCTGCTCGCCGCGCCCGACCCCGAGCGCCGCGCCGCCCACCAGGCTGAACGGCACATCGCTGCCCAGCTCGGCGCAGATCGCGAGCAGCTCGGCCCGGGAGGCACCCGCGCCCCACAGCGTGTTGCAGGCGAGCAGCGCGCCCGCGCCGTCCGCGCTGCCGCCGGCCATGCCGCCGGCGACCGGGATGTCCTTGGCGATGTGGATGTGGACGTCCGGCTCGATGCCCCGCCGCCCGGCGAGGGCGATGGCCGCGCGCGCGGCGAGGTTGGTGCGGTCCAGGGGGACCTGGTGGGCGTCCGGCCCCTCGCAGGTGATCCGGAGTTCGTCCGCGGGGGTCACCGTCACCTCGTCGTGGAGGCCGACGGCGAGGAAGACGTTGGCGAGGTCATGGAACCCGTCCGCGCGGGCTGCGCCGACCGCGAGCTGGACGTTGACCTTGGCCGGTACCCGTACCGTGACGCTCACTTACCGCTCTCCTTGTGTTCCGCGATCCGCGCGAACTCCTCCACGGTCAGCGACTCCCCGCGCGCCTGCGGCGAGACCCCGGCCGCGACCAGGGCGGCCTCGGCGGCGACGGCGGACCCGGCCCAGCCGGCCAGTGCCGCCCGCAGGGTCTTGCGGCGCTGTGCGAAGGCCGCGTCGACGACGGCGAAGACCTCGGCCTTGGAGGCGGTCGTCTTGATCGGCTCGGCCCGCCGCACCAGCGACACCAGCCCGCTGTCGACGTTCGGCGCGGGCCAGAAGACGTTACGGCCGATCGCCCCGGCCCGCTTCACCTCGGCGTACCAGTTCGCCTTCACCGACGGCACGCCGTACACCTTGTTGCCGGGCGCGGCGGCCAGCCGGTCGGCCACCTCGGACTGCACCATGACGAGGGTGCGCTCGATGCTCGGGAAGGTGTCGAGCATGTGCAGCAGCACGGGGACGGCGACGTTGTACGGGAGGTTCGCCACCAGCGCCGTCGGCGGGGGGCCGGGCAGCTCGGTGACGTGCATCGCGTCGGAGTGGACCAGCGCGAACCGGTCGGCGCGCGCCGGCATGCGCGCCCCGATGGTCGTGGGGAGGGCCGCGGCCAGCACGTGGTCGATCTCGACCGCGGTGACCCGGTCGGCGACCTCCAGCAGCGCGAGCGTGAGGGAGCCGAGCCCCGGGCCGACCTCGACGACCACGTCGTCGGGGCGGACCCCGGCGGTGCGGACGATACGGCGGACCGTGTTGGCGTCGATCACGAAGTTCTGGCCGCGCTGCTTGGTGGGACGGACACCGAGCGCTGCCGCGAGCTCACGGATGTCGGCGGGGCCGAGGAGGGCGTCGGGGGTGGGGCTGCTCACGGGACAAGGGTACGGGGGTCTGCACGGCCGGGTTGCCAGGTGCCCGGTGCTGCGGCTGGGCGGGGTGGGTGCCGCCTGCCCGCGCCGGCGGGGTGTGGAAGCCGACGGTGCCGCAGCTCCCCCAGGGGCGCGGGGCTGTATCGATGCGGCTCCGTCGCGCGGGCGCGACGGTCACGAGCCGCCCAGCCGCCCAGCCGCAGCACCGGGCACCTGGGCGACGGCGAGACGTCCCCACGGCGCATCCCCGCACCCGCCGGCCCTCAGCCCCGCAGCCGCACCCCGCAATGCGGCCAGGGCGTCGCCCCCCGGCGCACGTACAGCTTCTTCGCGCGCAAGGTCTGTTCGGCCTCCGGTGCGTCCTGCGGGCGTCCGGTGCCGCCGAGGCTGTGCCATGTGCGCGCGTCGAACTGGTAGAGGCCGCCGTACGTCCCGGACGGGTCGACCGCGTTCGGCCGGCCGCCGGACTCGCAGGTGGCGAGACCGTGCCAGTTCAGGTGATCGGCGCCGGCCACGGAGGGCGGCAGCGCCTTGGTGCCCACCTTCACGATCTGCTTGCGCGGCTTGCGCACCACCTCGGAGGTCTCCCGGCGCGGCTTCTCCCGGACCCCGTTGACGATGCGCAGCAGGTAGGTGTCGCGCCGCAGTCCGGGCTGCCCCGCCTGTACGACGACCTCGGTGCCCTTGAAGAGGGTGGGGTCCTCGGTGCGCTCGACCTCGAACGGGATCTGTTCCTCGCGGACCTCCCGGGTGCCGCTGACCCTCAGCACGGTCACCGTCTGCCCGTCGCGCGGAAAGCTGTCGAGCGGCACGGAGGTGATGTCCTCGCCGTGCAGGCCGATCCCGGCCTGTCCGATGACCTCGCGGACGGTGGCCGCGTTGGTGCGGATGGTGCGGGTCCGGCCGTCGGCCATGACCGTGACGGCGCGCTCGGTGCGCACGTCGAGCGTGAGCCCGGCGCGTCCGATGCTCTGGGAGCGCGAGGTGGACAGGTACGCGCCCTCCGCGCGCACCCCCAGCTCGGCGAGCGCTCCCTCCACCGTGTGCGCCGTCGTCCACACCTCGTGCTGCTGGCCGTCCAGGGTGAGCCGGACGGGGCGCCCGTAGCGCACGGCGACCGTGTCACCGCTGGCGAGCGGTGTGCCGGGGGCGGGCGCGATCAGGTCGTGCGCTCCCACGGGCACGCGCTCCTCGGCGAGCAGCTCGCTCACGTCGTCGGCGAAGGTGTGCAGGGTGCGCTGCTTGCCGTCGACGGTCAGCTCGACCGCCTTGTCCTTGGCGACGAACGCGGTGGTGCCGCCGGCGAGGAAGGCCACGACCAGCGCCTGCGGCAGCAGACGGCGCACGGCGGACTCGGGGCGCTCCGAGTAGCGCCCCTTGCGCCGGCGCGCGGCCCGGCCGCCCACACCGGCGAGCGTCTCGGGTGCGCTCGCCCCTTCTTCGTCCGGCGCGCTCCCCGCCTGCGGCGCTCTTCCCGCCTGCGGCGCGCGCCCGGCCTGCTGTGCGCGCCCGCCCTGCCGGGGCAGCACCGGCTCGGCGACGAAGTACGCCTGCGCCTCGTAAGCGGGCCGGTAGGTGTCCTCGTACAGCGCGTACGGCTGGGTATCCGCGGTGTACACGGAGGCGCCGCGGCCGTACGGCTCGTACGGCCACCATGTCTCGAACGTCTCGTACTGCGACTTGCTCACGCCGACGCGCTCCAGAGGTGCCAGAGGGGTCCGGATCGGGCCCCCAGAACCTAGCGGAGCGACCGTCACTCTCCAAAGCGACGCGACTACGTACTGTTGCCCGCCGAGTGTGTGCTCGCCCCCCGGACACGGAGGCGCGGCTCGCCGCTCGAACAGGGGCTCAGTAGCCGAAGGCGCGAGCGGTGTTGGCGGCGAGGGCCGTCGCGAGCGCGTCCTCGTCAATGCCGCGCACGGCGGCCATCGCGCGGACCGTGACCGGGACGAGGTACGGGGCGTTGGGCCGGCCCCGGTACGGCGCCGGGGTCAGGAAGGGCGCGTCGGTCTCCACTAGGACCAGCTCCAGCGGGGCGGCGGCGAGGGCGTCCCGGAGGTTCTGGGCGTTCTTGAAGGTGACGTTGCCGGCGAAGGACATGAAGTAGCCCTCGCCGGCGCAGATCTCCGCCATCTCGGCGTCGCCGGAGTAGCAGTGGAAGACGGTGCGCTCGGGGGCGCCCTCCTCCTTCAGCACGCGCAGGACGTCGGCGTGCGCCTCCCGGTCGTGGATGACGAGCGCCTTGCCGTGCCGCTTGGCGATCTCGATGTGGGCGCGGAAGGACCGCTCCTGGGCCGCCTTGCCCTCCGGGCCGGTGCGGAAGTAGTCGAGCCCGGTCTCGCCCACGCCCTTGACCTGGGGGAGTCCGGCGAGCCGGTCGATCTCGGCGAGGGCCTCGTCCAGCGCCGCGTCACCGCCCGGCTCGCGGGCGCTCTGCCGGGACCAGCCGTCGGGGTCTCCGTGGACGATGCGCGGGGCCTCGTTGGGGTGGAGGGCGACGGCGGCGTGGACGCCGTCGTGGGCGGCGGCGATCTCGGCGGCCCACTGCGAGCCCTTGATGTCGCAGCCGACCTGGACGACCGTCGTCACCCCCACCGACGCGGCCTTCGCGAGGCCCTCCTCGACCGTGCCGGACTGCATGTCGAGGTGGGTGTGGGAGTCGGCGACCGGAACCCGCAGCGGCGCGGGAAGCGGCGGCGCGGCGTTCTTGTCGGCCTTGGCGTTCTGGCCGGCGTTCGAAGGCATGCCCCGATCCTACGAAAGGGGCATGCCTGCGGCGGCCGGCGAGCCGCTCAGCTCGCCTTGCGCTGGAACGGGTGCAGGAGATCGGACAGGTGCCAGTGGTGCGGTTCCTTGTCCTGCGCGGGCGCCTCCGACGCCTCGACCGGACCCGCCTGCGGCGCGCCGTGGTGCCGCTCCGCGGCGCCGCGCACCGACGAGACCTGCCCGGCGCGCATGATCCGCACGACGTGGCCGTCGCAGTTGTGGCAGCTGGGCCGGCTCAGCGGCGACGGCACGACATGGCCGTCGGCCACGTAGAGCACGAACTCCTGCCCGTCGGCGTCCGTGTGGTGCTCTATCTCGTACGACTGCTCCCAGCCGTGCCCGCATCGCATGCAGGCGAAGGAATACGACTCGTGAACGACGGCTGTGGCCGTACCGCGGAGGCCGGAGTGCCCTGCGATCTCACTCATGCCAGCTCCTCTTGATCCGCTGGACAGGCGCCCCGCAACGGGGCGCCTCTTCAACCAGTGGACTCTTCCGCCGCCGCGAATGCAGCAGGGCTGTCGAGTGTTGGAGGCGATTTGGCAGTTCCTTGCAGAAACCGCCCTCTCCCACCCCACTGAGCTTTGCTTTCGGCGACAGCCTTTTGCCCTCCCATGGCCCAGCCGCTCACCCGAGAACAGCCCTGCTCAGAGGCGGTTCGTGCAGCGCTCCGAAAGGGGCGCGGGCAACCAGCGACGACCGGCAGCCGGCGACAAAACCGAAACCCGGCAGTCGCTACCCGAACAAACGCCCCTCATTCACCGGCACGCTTGGCGGCAACAACCGCATCGAAAACGACCCTCTTCGGCACCCCCGCCTCGACCGCGACCGCCGCAATCGCCTCCTTGCGCCGCTCCCCGGCCTCCTCCCGCACCCGCACCCGGCGCACCAGTTCCTCCGCGCCGAGCTCCTCCGGCCCGGCCTCGGGGGCTCCCTCGACGACGACGGTGATCTCCCCGCGGACGCCCTCCGCGGCCCACCGCGCCAGCTCCGCCAGCGGGCCGCGCCGCACCTCCTCGTACGTCTTGGTCAGCTCCCGGCACACGGCGGCCCGCCGCTCGGCGCCGAAGACCTCGGCCATCGCGGCGAGGGTGTCGTCGAGCCGGTGGGGGGCCTCGAAGTAGACGAGGGTGCGCCGCTCGCCCGCGGCCTCCCGCAGCCGGGACAGCCGCTCGCCCGCCTTGCGCGGCAGGAAGCCCTCGAAGCAGAACCGGTCGACGGGCAGCCCGGACAGCGCGAGCGCGGTGAGCACGGCGGACGGCCCCGGCACGGCGGTGACCCGGATGTCCTTCTCCACGGCGGCCGCGACCAGCCGGTAGCCCGGGTCGGAGACCGACGGCATCCCGGCGTCGGTCACGAGCAGCACGCGCGCGCCGCCGAGCAGCTCCTCGACCAGTTCCGGTGTGCGGGCGGACTCGTTGCCCTCGAAGTACGAGACGACGCGGCCCTTCGGCGTGATGCCGAGGGCCTGGGTGAGCCGGCGCAGCCGCCGGGTGTCCTCGGCCGCGACGACGTCGGCGCCGGCCAGCTCGTCGGCCAGCCGGGGCGGCGCGTCCGCGATGTCGCCGATGGGGGTACCTGCGAGGACAAGGGTTCCAGTCACACGACCATCCTCCCAGGAACCACTGACAGTCCCCCCGAAAGCCGGCCGGTACCGCCCATGCACGGGACTCGCACAGAACCGTTCCCTACGATGGCGCGGTGACCAGTACCGCGTCCTCCATGGACCTCCGGCAGGGCCAGGCGCCGCACGACCAGCGGCCGTCGTGGCAGCGGCGGCTGCGCCGATTCGGGTACGTACCGGCGGGGGAGGCGCCCTCGGGCGACGTACGGGACCGGCTGGTGCCCCCGTACGCGGAGCCGAGCCCCCGGCTGTGGCAGGTGCTCGGCGTGCCGCCGGTCCTCGCCGAGCGGATCACGCGCTGGTCGGGCTGGGGCGGTCCGCTGCTGGTGACGCTGATGGCGGGCCTGATGCGGTTCTGGAACCTGGGCAGCCCGCGCGCGGTGATATTCGACGAGACGTACTACGCCAAGGACGCCTGGGCGCTCGTCCACCGCGGCTACGAGGTCAACTGGGACAAGAACGCCAACGACCTGGTGCTGCAGACGCACGGCCACCTGGCGATCCCGACGGACGCGGCATACGTCGTGCATCCGCCGGTCGGCAAGTACGTCATCGGGCTCGGCGAGCTGATGTTCGGGTTCGACCCGTTCGGCTGGCGGTTCATGACCGCGCTGCTGGGCACCCTCTCCGTCCTGCTGCTGTGCCGGATCGGGCGCCGGATGTTCCGCTCGACGTTCCTCGGCTGCCTGGCGGGCGCGCTGATGGCGGTGGACGGTCTGCACTTCGTGATGAGCCGGACCTCGCTGCTCGACGGCGTGCTGATGTTCTTCGTGGTGGCCGCGTTCGGCTGCCTGATCCTCGACCGGGACCGGTCGCGGGAGAGGCTGGCCGCCGCGCTGCCCGCCGGCCCGGACGGCCGGGTCCGCCCGCACGCGCGCGTGGCCGACACGTTCCGTTTCGGTCTGCGCCCCTGGCGCTGGGCGGCCGGGCTGATGCTGGGCCTGGCCATCGGTACGAAGTGGAACGGTCTGTACATCCTGGCGGCGTTCTGCGTCATGGCGGTGCTGTGGGACGTCGGCGCCCGCAGGACCGCCGGTGCGCGGCACCCGTACGCGGCGGCCCTGAAGTACGACACGGGCATCGCCTTCCTGGCGACGGTTCCGGTGGCGATCGTCGTCTACCTGGCCTCCTGGACCGGCTGGATCCTCTCCCCCACGGACGGCACCGGCGGCTACTTCCGCAACTGGGCGGCCACCGACGGCAAGGGCGGCAGCTGGAGCTTCCTGCCGGACTGGCTGCGCAGCCTGTGGCACTACGAGCACGAGGTGTACAAGTTCCACGTCGGCCTGACGTCCCCGCACACCTACCAGTCCAACCCGTGGAGCTGGATCGTGCTGGGCCGCCCGGTGTCGTACTTCTACGAGTCGCCGAATCCCGGCGCGGACGGCTGCCCGGCGGACGCCGGCCAGAAGTGCGCGCGTGAGGTGCTGGCGATCGGCACACCGCTGCTGTGGTGGGCGGCCTGTTTCGCGATCCTGTACGTGCTGTGGCGCTGGGCGTTCCGCCGCGACTGGCGTGCCGGTGCCATCGCGTGCGGGATCGCGGCCGGCTACCTGCCCTGGTTCCTGTACCAGGAGCGGACGATCTTCCTGTTCTACGCGGTCGTCTTCGTGCCGTTCCTGTGCCTGGCGGTGGCGATGCTGACCGGCGCGATCGTCGGCCCGCCGGGCTCCTCCGACACCCGCCGGGTGATCGGCGCGTCGGCGGCCGGCGTACTGGTGCTGCTGATCGCCTGGAACTTCATCTACTTCTGGCCGCTCTACACCGGCACCGCCATCCCGATCGACCAGTGGCGGTCGCGGATGTGGCTGGACACCTGGGTGTGATGCGTGGCCGGCCGCTCACGGGTGCCGCAGTCGGATTGTCGCAAGCCTGCTACGGATCGGCCGCCGACATCACCCTCTGAGGCGGGGACTTTAAGGTGAGTGCCGTCGTTGGGGAGTGTGAGGGCTACGGGGAGCCTGGGGAACAGACGGAGGATCTGAGGCTGTGGGCAAGAGAAGGCGCGTCGCCGAGCGACGGAAGACGACCAGTCCCGCCGTGCTCGGCGGGATGATCGCGCTGGTCGTCGGCGGCGCCGGGTTCGGTGTCTACGCGGTGTACGACGGCGGTGCCGCGGCCGACGAGCGCCCGTCCGCCACGGCCGGCCACAAGGCGGTCCCGACCGGCCCGCTCAGCGCCGCCGAGGTCCGCACGGCCTCCACCCGCTTCCTCACCGCGTGGCAGCAGGGCAGACCCGCCGAGGCGGCCGCCGCCACCGACGACGCCTCCGCCGCCGCCAGGCTGCTCACCGGCTACGCCAAGGACGCGCATCTGAAGGACGTCAGGCTGACGCCGGGCGCGGCCAAGGGCGCCGAGGTGCCGTTCTCCGTCAAGGCGACGGTGTCGTACAAGAACCTGAGCAAGCCGCTGGCGTACCGGAGTGCGTTCACCGTGGTGCGGCGGGCGAGCGACGGCAAGCCGCTGGTCGACTGGCACTCCTCGGTCGTGCATCCGGATCTGAAGGACGGCGACAGCCTCGTCACCGGTGAGTCCGGCACCCCGCCGATCAAGGCGCTGGACCGTGCCGGCGGCGAGCTGACGGCCGCCACGTACCCGTCGCTGGGCACGGTGCTGGACGGGCTGCGGGAGAAGTACGGCAAGACGGCGGGCGGCAAGGCGGGCGTGGAGCTGCGCGTGGTGCGCGGCAAGGCGTCGCAGAAGGCCGAGCTGTCCGACAAGACGCTCGTGGAGCTGAGCAAGGGCACCCCGGGCACGGTGAGGACGACGCTGAGCCCGGCCCTGCAGGCGGCGGCCGAGCAGCAGGTCGGCAAGCGGGCGCGGGCGTCCGTGGTCGTCGTACGGCCCTCGACCGGGGAGATCCTGGCGGTCGCCAACAGCGGGCGCGGCTTCAATGTCGCCTTCCAGGGCTCCCTCGCGCCCGGCTCCACGATGAAGATCGTGACGTCGACGATGCTCTTCGAGAAGAAGCTCATCACCCCGGGCGCATCGCACCCGTGCCCCAAGACGTACAAGCTGGCCGGCTGGACGTTCCACAACGACGACGACTCCGAGATCAAGAAGGGCACGTTCAAGCAGAGCTTCGGTGCCTCCTGCAACAACGCCTTCATCGACTTCGCGCCGAAGCTGTCGAACAGCGACCTGACGAAGGAGGCCCAGCAGGTCTACGGCCTCGGTATGGACAACTGGGCCATCGGCGTCCCGTCGTTCGACGGCTCGGTCCCGGTGCAGAGCGGTGCGCAGATGGGCGCCTCGCTGATCGGTCAGGGCGGGGTGCGCATGAACCCGCTGAACATGGCGTCCGTGGCGGCGACGGTCGAGTCGGGTGTCTTCCACCAGCCGTACCTGGTGGCCCCCGAGGTGGACCACCGCACGCTGGCGAAGGCCGCGCGCACCATGTCGTCGGCGACGCAGTCCCAGCTGAAGGACGTCATGCGGTTCACCGCGGACTACGGCACGGCGGCCAAGGCGATGGCGGGGATGAGCGGGGACTACGGCGCGAAGACGGGCTCCGCCGAGGTCGACGGGCAGAAGAAGCCGAACGGCTGGTTCACCGCCTTCAAGGGCGACCTCGCCGCCGCGGGCGTGGTCCAGGCGGGCGGCCACGGCGGCGACACGGCCGGGCCGATCGTGGCGGCCCTGCTGAAGACGGGCGGCTGATCAGGTCCGTACGGGCTCGGCGGTGTAGGTGCGGCGCAGAAATCTGACCAGCGCCTTCGAGTCGAACTGGACCACCTCGACACCGTTGTCGGAGTGGAACTCGACGACGGCCTGAACCCGCCCGCACGGCCACACCCGCACCGCGCCGCTCTCGGCCGGTACCCGCAGCCCCCGTTCCAGCAGTGCGCGGGAGAAGGTCCACTCGTGCGGACCCGGCAGGCCGACCCGGACCGAGCGGGGATCGCTGTCGGGGTCGTACCGCAGCATCACCGGTACGGCCCCCGGGTCCTCCTCGTCCGTGACGATATGGGCGCGCGCGTACTGCTCGACCACAGACATCGTACCGCCCTTTCACGCTGAGTGACCTAAGTGAAAGATGTCCATCCGCTTTCTCTCCAATGTCGCACACTTTCCGGTTCCCGCCCGCTGGAGCGGGCCGTCCTGCGGGACCGGATGCACGACTGGCTGGCTCTTGCAAAGAGTTCGCAACAACACCCTAAAATCATCCGGTGCACGTACCTGACGGATTCATCGACGCCCCCACCTCCGCCGTCACCGGGGTGGTGGCCGCCGGCGCCCTCGCGGTGAGCCTGCGCGGCGCCCGCCGCGAACTCGACGAGAAGACGGCCCCGCTGGCCGGCCTGGTGGCGGCGTTCATCTTCGCCGTACAGATGCTCAACTTCCCCGTCGCGGCCGGAACAAGCGGCCATCTGCTGGGCGGAGCGCTCGCCGCGATCCTGGTCGGCCCGTACACGGGCGTGCTCTGCGTGTCCGTGGTGCTGCTCATGCAGGGTGTGCTGTTCGCGGACGGCGGGCTCACCGCGCTCGGCGTGAACATCACCGACATGGCGATCACCACGACGGTCGTCTCGTACGCCGTCTTCCGCGCGCTGCTCGCCGTCCTGCCCCGCCAACGGCGCTCGGTGACCGTCGCCTCCTTCGTCGCCGCGCTGGTGTCCGTGCCGGCCGCCGCGGTCGTCTTCACGCTCCTGTACGCGGTCGGCGGGACGACCGACGTCTCCCTCGGCAAGGTCGCGACCGCGATGGTCGACGTCCACGTCCTGATCGGCGTCGGCGAGGCCGTCATCACCGCGCTCACGGTGAGCGCGGTGATCGCGGTGCGCCCGGATCTGGTGCACGGCGCGCGCGGCCTGCACCAGCGGCTCAAGCTGCGCGTCGACGGCGCGCTGGTGGACGCCCCGGCTCCCACGGCGCCCGTGGCGGCGCGCACCTCGCGGCGCGCGCTGTGGGCGACGGGCCTGGTCACCTCGCTGGTGCTCGCCGGGTTCGTGAGCTTCTACGCCTCCGCCGACCCCGACGGCCTGGAGAAGGTCGCGCACGACAAGGGGATCGACAAGAAGGAGGAGAAACACGCCTCCGCCGACTCCCCGCTCGCCGGCTACGGCGTCACAAACGTCTCCGACGCCCGGCTGTCCGGCGGCCTCGCGGGCGTGATCGGCGTCGGTGTCACGGTCGTGGCGGGCAGCGCGGTGTTCTGGGCGCTGCGCCGGCGCCGGGCCGAGGACGTCTCCCCCGTCGACACGGGACTGTGAGATGGGGGCCGGGCACGCGCACAGGCTGTACCGGCACGGGCACTCGCCCGTGCACGGCCTGCCGCCGCACACCAAGCTCGCCGCCGCCTTCCTGTTCGTGGTGGTGGTCGTGTCCACCCCGCGCGAGGCGATGTGGGCGTTCGCGGGGTACGCCGTCCTGCTCGCGTGCGTCGCGCACCACGCGCGCGTACCCGCCGTCTTCCTGCTCAAGCGGCTGCTGATCGAGGTGCCGTTCGTGGCGTTCGCGGTGCTCATGCCGTTCGTGGCGGAGGGAGAGCGGCTGCATGTGCTGGGGCTCTCGCTGAGCGTGAACGGTGTGTGGGGTGCCTGGAACGTGCTCGCCAAGGGCACGCTCGGCGTCGCCGCCTCCCTCCTGCTGGCCGCCACCACCGAGCTGCGCGAACTGCTGCTGGGCCTGCAGCGGCTGAAGCTTCCGCCCCTGCTGGTCCAGATCGCCTCCTTCATGATCCGCTACGGCGACGTCATCACCGACGAGATGCGCAGGATGCGGATCGCCCGTGAGTCGCGCGGCTTCGAGGCCAGGGGCGTACGGCACTGGGGCGTGCTCGCCAAGTCCGCCGGCGCGCTGTTCATCCGCTCCTACGAGCGCGGGGAGCGCGTGCACCTGGCCATGGTGAGCCGCGGATATGCCGGTTCCATGCCGGTCATCGACGAGGTGACCGCGTCCGGCGCGCAGTGGCGGCACGCTCTCGCACTGCCCTGCGCCGCCCTTGTCGTCTGTCTGCTGGGATGGATCCTGTGAGTACTGCTTCCCTGGAGGTCTCCGGCCTCGCCTTCGCCTATCCCGACGGCCACCAGGCCCTGTTCGGCGTCGGCTTCACGATCGCCCGCGGGGAACGGGTCGCGCTGCTCGGCCCGAACGGCGCCGGCAAGACCACCCTGGTGCTGCATCTCAACGGCATCCTGGGCGGCGGCACCGGCACGGTGACGGTGGCCGGGCTGCCTGTCGGCAGGCAGCACATGGCCGCGATCCGGCAGAAGGTCGGCATCGTCTTCCAGGACCCGGACGACCAGTTGTTCATGCCGACCGTGCGGGAGGACGTGGCGTTCGGGCCGGCCGCCGCCGGGATCAAGGGGGCCGCGCTTCAGGAGCGGGTGCGCAGCGCCCTGGAGCGGGTCGGCATGCAGGACTTCGCCGACCGTCCGCCGCACCACCTGTCCTTCGGCCAGCGCCGGCGGGTCGCCGTGGCCACCGTGCTCGCCATGGAGCCGGAGATCCTCGTCCTCGACGAGCCGTCCTCCAACCTCGACCCGGCCTCCCGCCGCGAACTCGCCGACATCCTGCGCTCCCTGGACGTCACCGTCCTCATGGTCACCCACGACCTCCCGTACGCCCTGGAGCTGTGCCCGCGCTCGCTCATCCTCAGCGACGGCGTGATCGCGGCCGACGGCCCGACCGCCGGGCTGCTCTCCGACGACGAGCTGATGCGCGCGCACCGTCTGGAGCTGCCGTTCGGGTTCGACCCGACGTCCGTGACCAGGGGCGCGTGACGAACGAGGACCATGCCGTCGAGGGCTCGCTGCTGCTGGACGACCAGCTGTGCTTCGCGCTGTACGCCGCGCAGCGCGCCGTCACCGCCGCATACCGTCCACTTCTGGACGACCTCGCGTCTCCCTGCCGGTCCTGGACCCGGACCCGGCGGCCCGGCCGGCGGACGCGGCGCACGCGGTCTGCCGTACTCCCAGGCGACGCGCGGCAACGTCGATGTAACGATCCTGCTGGGCTGATCCCACCGAGGAATCACAGGCACACAGGCCGCGTTGCACTCACTGTCGCAGGCCAGTTGGGGCAGTGATCGAAAGGACGGCGGGCGTGGACGTGAACGGCGCAGTGGCCGAGGGCTTCGAGCCGGTCAGGGAGGCGTTCGCAGCGAACTTCGCGCTGCTCGGGGAACGCGGTGCGGCCGTCGCCGTGTACCGCGACGGGCGCAGGGTCGTCGACCTGTGGGCCGGCACCAGGGATGTGGACGGCGCGGCTCCCTGGGAGCGCGGCACCGCGCAGATCGTGCGCTCCGCCACCAAGGGTGTCGCCGCCGCCGCGCTGCTGCTCCTGCACCAGCGCGGCGAGCTGGACCTGGACGCCCCGGTCGGCGCGTACTGGCCCGAGTACAAGGCGGCCGGCAAGGAGCACACCCTCGTCCGGCACCTGCTCGCGCACCGCGCGGGGGTGCCCGTGCTGGACCGCCCGCTGACCCCCGCCGAGGCCGCCGATCCCGACCTGGGCGCCGCGGCGGTCGCCGCGCAGGCTCCGGTGTGGGAGCCGGGCACGGACCACGGCTACCACGCCCAGACCTACAGCTGGCTCACCGGCGAACTGATCCGGCGGGTCACCGGCCGCCCGGCCGGCGCGTGGATCGCGCAGGAGATCGCCGGCCCCGTCGGCGCGGACCTCTGGCTCGGCCTGCCGGAGTCCGAGCACGCGCGCGTGGGGCGCGTCGGCCCGGTCGGGGCGCCCGAGGCCGCGGGCGCCCTGAAGACCCGCCCCAAGCGGGCGATGGCCGAGGCCTACGCCGACCCGGACTCGCTGACCCGCCGCGCGTTCGCCGCGATCACCCCGCTGCCCGACGAGAACGACGCCGCCTACCGCACGGCCGCCCTGCCCGCCTCCAACGGCATCGCCACCGCCGACGGGCTGGCCCGCTTCTACGCCTCACTCATCGGCGAGGTCGACGGCGGCACCCGGCTGTTCACCCCTGAGACGGGCGAACTGGCCCGCACCGAGCAGTCCGCCGGACCGGACCGGGTCCTGGTGGTCGGCACCCGGTTCGGCCTCGGCTACATGCTGCACGGCGCCGCGTCCCCGCTGCTCTCCCCCGGCTCTTTCGGTCACCCGGGCCGGGGCGGCGCCCTGGCCTTCGCCGACCCGGAGACCGGCATCGCCTTCGGCTATGTCACCAACGGCTTCAGGAAGAGCGTGACGGCGGACCCGCGGGCGCAGGCGCTGGTACGGGCGGTCCGCGCGGCGCTCGGGTAGGGCCGCCGAACCCACGGCGTCAGGTACGGCGCTCTCACACGTTGATCGTGTGCGAGGTCCGTCCGGACTCCGCGTCGATCTCGTCGTGCGCCTTGGTCAGCAGTTGCATGGCCAGTTCGTTGAGGGCACGCGCGCCGGCGATCTCCTCGCCGACCCTGGGCTGGTTGGAGTCGACGCGGTGCCGGGTGGCGTGGCCGTGTGCCCGTACCTCCGTACCGTCGGGCAAGCGCACCAGGGCCACCGCCCTGGTGTGCTGATCGTCCTCCATGAACTCCAGCTCGACATGCCATCCGACAGCTGTGCGCATCATGACGATCACCTCCGGGAACAGCTGATTCCAGCTGTTTCCAGGGTGCTCCCGCGGGCGGGGAACGTCACCTCGGCGGGACGGTCCCGCCGTCGTGTCCGGGCTCGTCGAAGCTGGCGAAGTACGCGGCGGCCATGTCCTCGTCCGCGTGGCCCAGGGCGGCGGCACGGGCGAACCGTTCCGCGGCCGCGGCGGCGACGTCCAGCCGTACGCCGGCGCGCTCGCCGGCCTGGACGATGAGACGGGCGTCCTTCTCGGCGGTGGCCACCGCGAACGACGGCGGGGACAGCGTGCCGTCGAGCACCAGCGCGGCCTTGGCCCGCAGATAGCTCATGTCGAGCGGGCCGCCCTCGATGAGGTCGAAGAAACCCTGCGGATCCACATCGAGGGCCTGCGAGAGGGCGAGGACCTCACCGGCGGCGGCGGTGGCGGCGAGCACCCAGCTGTTGGCGACCAGCTTCAGCCGGCTGGCGCTGCCGGCGCCGCCGTCGGCCCCCGTCCACATGGTCTTCGCGCCGACCGCGTCGAAGACCGGCGCGACCGTCTCGCGCCCCTCCTCGGGCCCGGCGGCCAGCACGGTCAGCCGGCCGGCCTCGGCGGGCTGCTTGGTACCGAGGACGGGTGCGTCGTAGAAGACGAGTCCGTGCTCGCGGGCGAAGGCGGCCAGGCCGCCGATCAGGTCGACGCCGACGGTGGTGCACTGCGCCCACACCGTGCCGGGCCGCAGGGCCGGCGCGGCCTCGCGCATGACGTCGAGGACGGTGTTGCCGTCGTACAGCATCGTCAGGACGACGTCGGCGCCGTCGACGGCCTCGGCGGGCGTGCCGGCGATCCGTGCGCCGTCGGCGGCGAGCCGCTCGGCCTTCTCGCGCGTGCGGTTCCACACGCGCACCTGCAGCCCCGCATGGCACAGGTTCCGGGCCATCGCAGCCCCCATGATGCCGGTGCCCAGCACACTGACGGTCGGCTTGTCGGTCATGGACGGCTCCCTGTCGTTCCTGTTGCTCCCGGATGCTTCTCACTACCGCTACGTCTACCCCGGCGCGCATCATCAGCCCGATGCCCACCACCAGCAGTCCGGCCGCCGCGGTTCTGGGTGCCCCGGACCGCTCCTCGAAGAACACCGCGCCGATCGCGGCGCCGACGATGACCGAGGACTCGCGCAGGGCGGCGATCGGCGCGAGTCGGCGCGGGTCTGGGCCCACAGGACCAGGGCGTATGCGGCGACCCTGCACAACACCACGAGCAACGAGTCGTTCCTGCACTACATCAGCTATTACGACTGGCTCGAGAAGGCCAACCGCGACCACGGCGTCTTCTCGTCCGAGGACGAGAAGATCGTCTGGACCGAGCGTATTCCGGCGAAGGAGAAGTAGCCCCGTGTCCCGAGTCCTCCCGGCGGGCCGGCTGCTGCGCTGGATGACGGCCGTCGCCGTGCCCGCGCTGCTGTCCCCCCTGGCCGGCTGCTCCTCCGCGTCCACCGCCGTCGAGGCGTGCATGGCGAAACAGGCGGACTCCGCCACGCCCGGGGAACTGGCCGGCACGTACGGGGGAGAAGGCGACGCCAAGGGCGCGACGATCACCCTCAGGGCGTCGGGCAGCAAACCGGGCGGCACGGTCACCGTCCACCACTGGCCGACCGGCGACTGGTACAAGAGAGAACTGGGCGCCACGTTCAACGGGTCGGGCAGCTGGTCCGTGCAGTCCGGTACGGGCTCCGAGGCACACGCGCGCGTGCAGCTCTCCTTCACCGAGCCGCGCACCTTCCTGAACGGCGACACCCTCGACAAGCTGTCGATCGCCATGGATTCCGAGCGGACGTACCTCTACGAGGACGACGACCCGGACGTGTGCCCGAAATTCCGGCTGCGGATGACCGGTTCGGGACGTTCATAGGCGGCACCCTTCCCCGGCATGAGGAGAACCAGCCGGTGAGGGCGGTCCCGTCCCCACGGAACCCTCACCGGCCGGTCGCCGCCGGCCGGAAGCGGTGCGTCAGACCCGTACCAGCTCCCGCTCCTCCTCCCCGGCGGACGGGGCGCGCAGGCCGTCGCCCTCGACGTCCACGTTCGGCAGCGCGCGGTCCAGCCACTTCGGCAGCCACCAGGCCCGCCTGCCGAGCAGCGCGAGCACCGCCGGGACGATGGCCATGCGGACGATGAACGCGTCGAAGAAGACGGCGATCGCGAGACCGAAGCCGATCATCTTGACCATCGACTCGGTGGAGCCGATGAAGCCGGAGAAGACGGCGATCATGATGACGGCGGCGGCCGTGACGACCCGCGCGCCGTGCCTGAAGCCGGTGACCACGGCCTGGCTGGGCGTCTCACCGTGGACGAACGCCTCCCGCATCCGGGTCACGAGGAAGACCTCGTAGTCCATCGCGAGGCCGAAGACGACACCCACCATGAAGATCGGCATCATCGACATGACCGGGCCGGTCTGCTCGACGTTCATCAGGCTGAACAGCCAGCCCCACTGGAAGACGGCGACGACCGCGCCGAGCGCCGCGAGCACGCTGAGCAGGAAGCCGAGCGCCGCCTTCAGCGGGACGAGGACCGAGCGGAACACCACGATCAGCAGCAGGAAGGCCAGGCCGACGACCAGGGCGAGGTACGGCAGGAGCGCGTCGTTCAGCTTCTGCGAGACGTCGATGTTCATCGCCGTGGAGCCGGTGACCAGCACCTTGGAGTCGGTCTGCTCGGCGATGTCCGCGCCCTTGCCGCGGATGGCGTGCACCAGGTCCTCGGTGGTGTGGGAGGACGGCTTGGACCCCGGTACGACGGTGATCGTCGCGGTGTCGCCGGCCTTGTTGGCCAGGGCCGGGGTGACCGTGACGACGTCCTTCAGGCCCTTGATCTCGTCGCCGACCTCGGTGAACGCCTTCTCGGGATGAGCGCTGTCCTTGGCGTCGACCACGACCGTCAGAGGCCCGTTGAAGCCCGGCCCGAAGCCCTCGGAGAGCAGGTCGTAGGCGCGGCGCTGGGTGGTGGAGGCGGGCTGGGAACCGTCGTCGGGCAGGCCCAGCTCCAGGGAGGCGGCCGGGATCGCCGCCGCGCCGAGGCCGAGCACGCCGAGCAGCAGGACGGCCACCGGACGCCGTACGACGAAGCTCGCCCAGCGGGTGCCCATGTTGGGCCGGCCGGGCTTCTTCGGCGTACGGCCGCCGCCGAGCAGCTTGCTCTTCGCACCCGTCGGCTTGATCCTGCGGCCCGCGTAGCCCAGCAGCGCCGGGATCATCGTCAGCGCGATGAGGACGGCGACGGCGACCGTGCCCGCCGCCGCGATGCCCATCTTGGTCAGCATCGGGATGTCGACGACCGACAGGCCGACCAGGGCGATGACGACGGTGAGGCCGGCGAAGACCACCGCCGAGCCCGCCGTGCCGACGGCGCGTCCGGCCGCCTCCTCGCGCTCGCGGCCCTCGGCCAGTTCGGCGCGGTAGCGGGAGACGATGAACAGGGCGTAGTCGATGCCGACGGCGAGGCCGATCATGGACGCCAGGGTGGAGGTCGTGGAGCCGAGATCCAGGGCGCCGGCTAGCGCGGTGATCGTGGAGACGCCGATGCCGACCCCGATGATCGCGGTGAGCAGCGGGAATCCGGCCGCGAGCAGCGAACCGAAGGTGATGACGAGGACGACGGCGGCGATGGCGATGCCGATGACCTCGCTGGATCCGGTCTTCGGGGCCGCGCTCAGCGCGTCACCGCCGATCTCGACGGTCAGCCCGGCGTCCCGCGCGTGCTGCGCGGCCTCCTTCAGGGCGTCCTTGGAGGAGTCCTCCAGTTCCATGCCGGAGACCTTGTACTTCACGGAGGCGTAGGCGATCGTGCCGTTCTTGCTGACGGCGTGCCCGGTGTAGGGGTCGGCGACGGAGGCGACCTCGGAGCCGCGCCCGAGCTCCTTCACCGTCTTCTCGACGGTCGCCTTGTGGTCGTGGTCGGTCATCTTCTCGCCGCCGGGCGCCTTGAAGACGACCCGTGCGGTGGCGCCGTCGGCGCTCATCCCGGGGAAGCGCTGTTCCAGCAGGTCGAAGGCCTTCTGTGCCTCGGTGCCGGGGACGGAGAAGGACGTGTTGCCGGCGGCCGGCGCGGATGCGGCGCCCACCCCGGCGAGGGTGAGCAGCGCGACCCATATGAGGGCGACGAAGTGGCGTCGCCGGAAGGCGAGCCGGCCGAGTTTGTAGAGGAACGTGGCCACGTGAGACGTACTCCCGGTCAGGTCGTGGGGTTCATCAGGGCAGGGGTGATCAGCCCGACGACGTGAGCGGTGACGTCAGGTGGTGGGCTTGCTGGGGAGAGGGTTCAGCTGGCGAGCAGCTGGTGATCAGGCAGTGATCAGGTAGAGATCAGGTAGAGATCAGGCGGTCGGGACGCCGAGGGCGGGGAGGACCACGGCGTCGATGTACGACAGGAGGAAGGACTGCGTCGGCGGCTGCTCGTCGATCATCGTGCGGGCGGCGAACCCGCCGATCATCATGTGCATCACATAGTGGATCGCGGGGTTGTCCGCACGGACCTCACCCCGGTCGATCGCCCGTTGCAGCACGCGACGGAACTCCGCCGTCTCCGGCTCGATGAGATGGTCCCGGAACGCCCGCAGGAGATCCGGGTTGCTGTGGACGGCCATGGCCAGTCCGCGCATCAGCGCGGAGTTCTGCTCCATCTCGCAGTCGTCCGAGGCCAGCGTGAGGGCGTGCAGATCGCCCCTGAGCGACCCGGTGTCGACCTCCCCGGCCCGGCCCGGCTTGTTGTGCCGCACCGCCTTCGCCACCAGCTCGGCCTTGCCGCCCCACTGGCGGTAGAGCGTGGCCTTGCTGGAGCGGGTGCGGGCGGCGACGGCGTCCATGGTGAGGGCGTCGTACCCGACCTCCCGGAGCAGGTCGAGCACGGCCTCGTACAACTCGGCCTCGCGCTCGGGCGTGATCCGGCTGCGACGCGCCGGTGCGGGCACCGGCTCCCCCGGAGCGGCTGACGCCGCGCCCTTGGATGCGACCTCGGTCATGCCACTCACCTTCCGCTCCGGTCCCTGCTGCTTCGTACACCATGAAGATACCCTGAGAGACTTCGAAACGAAACAGTTTCGTACGTGTGCTGGGTCACGGCCGTGAAGGACGCATAAGTTGCTGCGCCCCCGCGCGCGGAAAAGCATGGGGAGGTGAGCTATCTGCGCTTCCCCCACCTCAGCGGCGACCTCCTGTGCTTCGTGGCCGAGGACGACCTGTGGCTGGCCCCCCTCGACACCCCCGGCCGGGCCTGGCGGCTCACGGTGGACCGTACGAAGGACGGGCACCCGCGTTTCTCGCCCGACGGCCGCCACATCGCGTACACGTCCTGGCGCAGCCTCGTGCCCGAGATCCACCTCGTGAGCGTCGACGGCGGCCCCGCGCGGCAGCTGACGTACTGGGGCAGCACCGACACCCAGGTCTGCGGATGGACACCCCCCGACACGGAAGGCAACACCGACATCCTGGCCGTCGCCTCCCACGGCGAGCCCTTCTCCTACTTCACCTGGGCCTACAAGGTGTCCACCGACGGCGAACCGGGCCGCAAACTGCCCTGGGGCCCGGTCTCCGACATCCAGGTCGCCGACATCGACGGACAGCACAAGACCCTGCTGCTCACCGGCACCCCGCCGCACGAACCGGCCTCCTGGAAGCGCTACCGCGGCGGCGCCACCGGCCGACTCTGGCTGCACGGACAACGTCTCCTGCCCGACATCGGCGGCCATCTGGCCTGCCCCATGTTCGTCGCCGGCCGGATCGCCTTCCTCTCCGACCACGAGGGCGTCGGCAACCTCTACTCCTGCGCCCCCGACGGCACCGACCTGCGCCGCCACACCGACCACGACGCCTTCTACGCCCGGCACGCCTCCAGCGACGGCAGCCGCGTGGTCTACCAGTGCGCGGGCGACCTGTGGCTCGTGGCCGACTTCTCCCCGGACGCCGTACCCCGCAAGCTGGACATCCGCCTGAGCGGACCGGCCACCGGGCGCCGCCGCTACCAGGTGCCGGCCGCGCAGAACGTCGACGGCATCTCCGTGGACGACACCGGCCGGGCCAGCGCCGTCGTCGTACGCGGCAGCCTGTACTGGCTCACCCACCGCGACGGCCCCGCCCGTACGATCACCGACACACCCGGGGTGCGGGTGCGGCTGCCGGAGATGCTGGGCACGACCGGCCAGGTGGCCTATGTGACGGACGCCGAGGGCGAGGACGCCGTCGAGATCGCCCAGCTCCCCCGCGCGACCGGCGACCGCGCTCCCCGCCGGCTCGCCTCCGGCGCACTGGGCCGGGTCCTGGAAATGGTCTCCGACCCCCTGGGCGAACGGCTGGCGATCGCTTCGCATGACGGGCGGCTGCTGCTGATCGATGTGGGGGAGGAGGGCGGGGAGGCCGAGGGCGGCGAGGGCGCGGGCGGCGAGGCCGGGGGGAGGGAGGACGGGGGCGGGGAGGCCGAGGGCAAGGAGGCCGAGGACGGCGGTCAGGGCGCCGAAAGCAGCGACGGCGAGGGCACCGGGGCCGCAGCGAGTGCCGATGAACAGGGTTCCGGAACCGGACCGGGCACCGGCACCGCAGCAGACACCGGCGAACAAGGCACCGGCACCGCAGCAGACACCGGAACCGCTGCAGACACCGGCGAACAGGGCGACGTAAGCGCAGCCGCCGCCGGAGACCAGGGCACCGGACCCTCGCAATCCGCCGGAGGCCGGGTCACCGAGCTGATCCGTTCCGTCAACGGTCCCGTCCGCGACCTCGCCTTCTCGCCGGACGGCGCCTGGCTCGCCTGGTCCCACCCGGGCATCGGCCGCTCGCTGCGCCAGATCAAGCTGGCCCGCATCAAGGACCGGCTGGTCGTGGACGTGACCAACGGCCGTTTCGAGGACGAGAACCCCGTCTTCACCCGCGACGGCCGTTACCTCGCCTTCCTCTCCTGGCGCGGCTTCGACCCGGTCTACGACGTCCACACCGGCGACCTGTCCTTCCCGCTCGGCTGCCGCCCGTACCTCGTCCCGCTGAACTCGGCGACCCCCTCCCCCTTCGCCCTGAACCCCGAGGGCCGTCCGGCGGCCGGCGGGCTCGACCCGGTCGAGGACGAGGAGACGGGCGAGGCCGGCACGGTGACCGTGGAGGTGGAGGGCCTGGCGATGCGGGTCACGCCGTTCCCGGTCATCGCCTCCAAGTACTCCGCGCTGCACCCGGTCGCCGGCGGCGGCCTGGTCTGGCTGCGCTGGCCGATCTCCGGCGCGCTCGGCGAGACCTTCGCCAACCCCTCCGACATCAGCGGCCGCCCGACCCTGGAGTACTTCAACATCACCAAGGCGAAGAAGTCCGAACTGGTCGACCACCTGGACTGGTTCGCGGTCAGCGGCGACGGCACCCGCCTGGTCGTCGTCGACGAGGGCGACCTGCGCGCGGTCCCCTCCACGGAGCTGGGCGACAGCGACACGACCGTCTGGATCGACCTGCGGCGCCTCCTCCACGCGGTCGACCCGCCCGCCGAGTGGCGTCAGGCCTACGACGAGGCCGGACGGATCATCCGCGCCTACTTCTGGGACCCGGGCATGAGCGGCATCGACTGGGAGGCGGTGCTCGACCAGTACCGCCCCCTCGTCGAACGCGTCGCCTCCCCCGACGAGTTCGCCGATCTGCTGCGGGAGGTCCTCGGCGAACTGGGCACCTCGCACGCCTACGTCACCGCCGCCCGCCGCAACGAGGGCCCGCCCCACTACCAGCGCTGGCAGGGCCTCCTCGGCGCCAACTTCGCACACCGCGAGGAGGGCTGGATCGTCAGACGCATCCTGCCCGGCGACTCCTCCGACTCCAAGGCCCGCTCACCGCTGGCCGGCACGGGCATCCGCGAGGGTGCGGTCCTCACCCACGTCGACGGCCGCCCGGTGGACCCGGTGACAGGGCCGTATCCGCTCCTCGCCGGCTCCGGGGGTACGACCGTGGAGCTGACGTTCACCCCGCCGGAAGGACAGCCGGGCCGGGCCCGCCGGGTCGCGGTCGTCCCGCTGATCGACGAACGGCCGCTGCGCTACCAGGACTGGGTGGCCAAACGCCGGGACGTCGTCCGGGAGTTGAGCGGCGGCAAGTGCGGCTACCTGCACATCCCCGACATGGGCGGCTCCGGCTGGGCCCAGTTCAACCGCGACCTGCGCATGGAGGTGTCCCGGCCGGCCCTGATCGTGGACGTGCGCGGCAACGCGGGCGGGCACATCAGCGAACTCGTCATCGAGAAGCTGACCCGGACGATCCTGGGCTGGGACCTGACACGGGACGCGCAACCGGTGTCGTACACCTCGAACGCGCCGCGGGGTCCGGTCGTGGCCCTCGCCGACGAGGCGACCTCCTCCGACGGCGACATGATCACGGCCGCCTTCAAGCTGCTGAAGCTCGGCCCGGTGGTCGGGCAGCGCACCTGGGGCGGCGTGGTCGGCATGACCGGCCGCCACCGGCTGGGCGACGGCACGGTCATCACGGTGCCGATGAACGCGGCCTGGTTCGACGCCTACGGCTGGTCCGTGGAGAACCACGGCGTCGCTCCCGACCTGGAGATCCTGCGCACCCCCCTGGACTGGGCGGAGGGGCGCCACGCCCAACTCGACGACGCGGTCCAGCTCGCTCTGGAACTCCTGGAGTCCAACCCGGCGGCCATTCCCCCCGACTACAGCGAGGTCCCCGACCGGTCCCGGCCCAAGCTCCCCCCACGCTTCAAGCCATGAAGGGGCGCGGGGGGAGTTTGGGGCGTGTGGAGGGAGCTTGGGCGTGGAGGGAGCTTGGGCGTGGAGGGAGCTTGGGCGTTGGGGGAGATGCGCAAAGCGCAGGGCGCCCTCCGTGAAGAAGGGCGCCCCACGCGAACCGGCCGAAGCCGAGCCCAGCGACTACGCGTCGTAGTCCCGGTCGAAGCGGTCTTCCATCTCCGCTTCCGTGTCCTCGATGTCGCGCATGTTCTCACGACCGCGCTGCGGCGGCTGCTGCTGACCACGCTGGGGCTGCTGCTGGCCACGCTCGGGCTGCTGCTGGCCGCGCTGCGGCTGCTGCTGGCCGCGCTGGGGCTGCTGGCCGGCCCGCTCCCGGGCCTGACCGATCTTCTGCTTGCCCTGTTCCTGCCACTCGTTGGCCTTGTCCTTCATACCCATGTGGGTTCACTCCCGTAGTGGGTGAGGTGGGGAATCGGCCCCTCTGTGGGGCCTCACCCAGATTCACACGGCCGACCACGGTATGCATGTGGATCAGTTACGGGGCGTAGCGCGGGCCGCTTCGTCGGCCGCTCCGCCCGCGCCCACGAGTCCCGAGCGCATCCCCTGCAGACGCGGCGCGAACCGCTTCATCTCGCGCTGCCCGACCGTCCCGATGAGCGCCGGCAGATATCCGCGCACGCCCTGCATGCCGCGCAGCCACCACTGCCCGTACACATGCGCCGAGCGCCGCTCGATCCCGGCGACGATCCGGTCCACCGCCGGCCCCAGCGGATACGTCTTGTTGGACGGCCACGGCAGCCGCTGCCGCAACTCCCGCATGACCTCGTCCTGGTCGGCGCCGCGCACCATGTCGGTGTCGGTCCAGGAGAGGTACCCGACGCCGACGCGCACGCCCTGGTAGCCGACCTCGGCGCGCAGACTGTGCGCGTACGCCTCCACGCCCGACTTGGACGCGCAGTACGCCGTCATCATCGGCGCCGGGGTGATCGCGGCGAGCGAGGCGATCTGCAGCAGATAGCCCCGGCTCTCCACGAGCACCGGCAGGAACGCCCGCGCGGTCACCGCCGAACCGATCAGGTTGACCTCGATCACGCGCCGCCACGCCTGCGGATCGGAGTCGGCGAACGGACCGCCCGTCGCCACACCGGCGTTGGCCACCACGATGTCGACCTTCCCGAACCGCGCCTTCACCTCCTGCGCGACCCGGCTCATCGTCTCGTGGTCGGTGACGTCGGCATACCAGTGGGCGCTGTCGCTGTGCAGGCGCGCGGAGACCTCCTTGAGCGCCTCCTCCTCCAGTCCGACCAGCGCGACCTTCGCGCCGCGCGCGGAGAGCTTGCGCGCCAGCAGCTCACCGACCCCGCGCGCCGCCCCGGTGACGACCGCGACCTGCCCTTCGAGACTGACCCTGCTCATGCGCCCTCCTTGATCTGCGCCGGCGTGGAACGGTGCTCGACGTGCTCGGCGTGCTCGGCGTCGGGGCCGGTTCCGGTGACGGTGACGTACGTGGTGACGAGTTCCCGGATCCTGCCGATCACCGGGCCGGGAGCCTCGATGGGGGTCATGTGGCCGACGCCGGCCAGCTCGGTGAGGCCGACGCAGTGCGGCAGCGCCGCGACCAGCGCACGGGCGTGCACCGGGGGCGTGAGCCGGTCGGACGCGCCGTGCACCACCGCGGTGGGCGCGTGCAACTCCCGTACGCCGTGGTCGAGATCGAGCGCCTCCAGTACACCGGCCCAGGCGTGGCGCACGGCGCGCGGGCAGGCGTGCACGATCCGTGCGCACGCCTCCACCATGTGCGGGGCGGAACCGGCGCCCATGGTCGCGTACTTGAGGATGCTCTTCGCGACCGGCGTGACCGGTCCGAGCGGGGCGCGTGAGCCGAGTACGCGCCCGGTGATCCAGGTGCGCACACGCCCGGCGCGCAACGGCACCACCCGCGACTCCGCGACCAGCCGCGAGCTGCCGGTGCTGCACAGCAGGACGGCGGCGGCGTGCTCACGGAACCGGGGGCGCGTGGCCGCGGCCATGACCGTCATCCCGCCCATGGAGTGGCCGACGATCAGCGCCTTCTCCCCGCGCGCGAGCGTCTGCGCGAGCACCGCTTCCAGGTCGTCCGCCAGCGCGCGGGTCGTGCACGCGGGGCTCGCGGGACTGCGCCCGTGCCCCCTCTGGTCGTACGCGATCACCCGGTGGTCGGCCGCCAGGTCCCGTATCTGCACCGCCCAGAAGGCGGTCGAGCAGGTCCAGCCGTGGGAGAGGACGACGGGGGGCGCGTCCTCGGGGCCGTGCACCTCGACGTGCAGCCGCGCGCCGTCGGCGGAGAAGACGGTGAGTTCACGGGAGGGGGCGGGCGGGGCGTAGGGGCCGGAGGTGACGGAGGTGGCGGAGGCGCGGCGGCTCATGCGACGGCCTCGCTCCGCTTCCCGGGCACTGCTGCCGGCGTGCGGATGACCTCGTACTCCCCCAGGTCCACCCGCCGGGTCGCCCGCCGGAACTCGGAGGTCGTACCGGGCCAGACGGTGGTGTTGCGGCCGCTCGCGTCCAGGTACCAGCTGGTGCAGCCGCCGGTGTTCCACACGGTGCGTTTCATGCGTTCCTGGACCTTGTGGTTCCAGTCCTCGACGGCCGCGGGCCGGGCGTCGAGGGCCGTACGGCCTCCCCCAGTGCCTTGAGGGCCTGGGGAGACCCCCAGGACGTCCAGTTGGCGCAGATAGTCGGCCATGTAGTTCAGCTGGGACTCGATCATGAGGATCATGGAGGAGTTCCCGAGGCCGGTGTTGGGCCCGATGATCGTCATCCAGTTGGGGAACCCGGCGGCCGTGGCCCCGCGCAGCGCCCGCATGCCGTTCTTCCAGGACTCGGCGAGCGTGATGCCCTCGGCCCCGATCACCCGCTCGGCGATCGGCATGTCCGTGACGTGGAAGCCCGTACCGAAGATGATCGCGTCGACCTCGGCCTCGGTGCCGTCGGCCGCGACGGCGGTCGAGCCGCGGATCTCGCTGAGCCCGCCGGCGACGACGTCCACATTCGGTTTGGCCAGCGCCGGGTAGTACGTGCTGGACAGCAGGATCCGCTTGCAGCCGATGCGGTAGTCGGGGGTGAGCTTGGCGCGCAGGGCCGGGTCCTTGATGGCGCGGGCCATGTTGCGCTTGGCGAGCCGCTCGACGAGTCCGAGTTCGTCGGGGTGCTTGGTGAACGCCTGGACCTGCAGCTCCCGGATGCCCCACAGCAGGCCGCGCCTGAGCTGGGTGGTGAAGGGCACCGACCGGTGCAGCCGGCGCTCGGCGCCGCTGATGGCGCGGTCGATGCGGGGCATGACCCAGGGCGGGGTGCGCTGGAAGAGGGTGAGCCGGCCGACCTGCGGCTGGATGGACGGCACGATCTGGATGGCGGAGGCACCGGTGCCGACCATGGCGACGCGCTTGCCGCGCAGGTCGTAGTCGTGGTCCCAGCGGGCGGAGTGGAACACCTTGCCCGGGAAGGACTCGAGGCCCGGGATCTCGGGGGTCTTCGGGTCGGACAGCGGCCCGGTGGCGGAGACGACGACGTCGGCGGTGAGCGTGCCCCGCGCGGTCTCGATCTCCCACCGCAGGTTCTCGGCATCCCAGGCCATCAGCTTGACCTCGGAGCCGAAGCGGAGGTGCGGGCGCAGTCCGAACAGGTCGGTGACGTGCTCCAGGTAGGCGCGGATGTGCCGCTGCCCGGAGAAGGTGCGCGGCCAGTCGGGGTTGGGGGCGAAGGAGAAGGAGTACAGGTGGGAGGGCACGTCACAGGCGCACCCGGGGTAGCTGTTGTCCCGCCAGGTGCCGCCGACGCTGTCCGCCCGCTCCAGGACGACGAAGTCGGTGATCCCTTCGCGGCGCAGCCGCACGGCGGCCCCCAGCCCGCCGAAACCGGACCCGATCACCGCCACCCGTACATGCTCGTGCTCGGCCATCGACGAAGCCTCCACGCATCACCTAGGAACCCAGGAACTCCGCCAGTGAACACTGGCGCAATGGGACTGTAGAGCAGCTCCGTACCGAGCGGTAGGGGTCGGGAGAGGGAAGTTACCGGCGGTACACCATAGGCTGCGGGCGTGGCAGAGGACGCAGAACACAAGGAAGCCGGCCGCGAGTACCGCATGGAGGAGCTGGCGCGGCTCGCCGGCATCACCGTGCGCACCCTGCGCTTCTACCGCGAGCGCAAGCTGATCCCGCCGCCCCGCCGCGAGGGCCGGATAGCCTGGTACGACGACCACCACCTGGCCCGCCTGCGCACCATCGCCGCCCTGCTGGAGCGCGGCCACACCCTGAACGGCATCGCGGAACTCGCGGAGGCCCTCGACCAGGGCCGGAACGTCGCCGACCTCCTCGGCGTCGGTCCCCCGAGCGAGGAGGAGCCGGTCCGCCTCACCCCTGAGGAACTCGCCGCCCGCTTCGAGGGCGAGGTCACCCCCGAGAACCTCGCCGCCGCCCTGGAACTGGGTTATCTCGGCACCGACGGCGACGAGATCGTCCACATCAGCCGCCGTCTGCTGGACGTCTCCTCCGCGCTGGTCCGTGAGGGCATCCCGCTCGGCGAGGTGCTCACGGCCGCCGCCCGCGTCCGCGAACACGCCGACGCGCTGGCCGAGCTCTTCACCGACCTGATCCTCCGGCACGCCCCCCAGGAGGACCTCCACCGTCTGCGCCCGCTGGCCCGCAGCGTGGTGGAGGCGGAACTGTCCCTGGCGCTGGACCGGCGGATCAGCAAGCGGGACTAGAGGTCGTAGACGACGGTCACCGGCGCGTGGTCGGACCAGCGCTCGGCGTGCGTGGCCGCGCGCTCGACGAAGCCCTTGACGGCCTTGCCGGCGAGACCGGGCGTGGTGACGTGGTAGTCGATGCGCCATCCGGAGTCGTTGTCGAATGCCCGCCCCCGGTACGACCACCAGGTGTACGGGCCCTCGACGTCCGGGTGCAGGGCCCGTACGACGTCGACGTAGCCGCCCTCCTCGGCGGCGAACACCCGGCCGAGCCACTCGCGCTCCTCGGGGAGGAAACCGGAGTTCTTGGTGTTGCCGCGCCAGTTCTTGAGGTCGGCCTGCTGGTGGGCGATGTTCCAGTCGCCGCACACGACCACCTCGCGGCCGTCGGCGGCGGCCCGCTCGCGCAGTTCCTTGAGGTGGCCGAGGAACTCGCCCATGAAGCGGACCTTCTCGTCCTGCCGCTCGGTGCCGACCTCGCCGGAGGGCAGATAGAGGGAGGCGACGGTGACGCCGGGCAGGTCGGCCTCGACGTAGCGGCCGCTGCCGTCGAACTCGGCCGAGCCGAAACCGACGCGGACGCGGTCGGGCTCACGCCGGGTGTAGAGGGAGACACCCGCGCGGCCCTTGGCGGCTGCCGGGGCGTGCACGACGTGCCAGCCGGCGGGCTGCCGCACCTCCTCGGGCAGCTGGTGCGGCTCGGCGCGCACCTCCTGCAGGCAGACGACGTCCGCGGAGGTCTGCGCGAGCCACTCCGCGAAGCCCTTCTTGGCGGCAGCTCGCAGTCCGTTCACGTTCACCGAGGTCACAGTCAGCACCAGGGCACGATACCGGCACACTGGTCGGGGCCCCGAAAGCCCGGCCCCCCATTCCCGCATAGAAGTACGATGCCCAGCATGAATATACGTCGTGTTCGTTTCGATCACCCCGACGCCGTCAAACTCAACGACGAGGTCCAGGCCGAGTACGCCGAGCGTTACGGCGACGACGGCGACGCCACCGTCCTCGACACGGCGGACTTCGACCCGCCCCGCGGCGTCTATCTGATCGCGTACGACGAGTTCGACCGGCCCGTGGCGACCGGCGGCTGGCGCAGCCGGGACCGCAACGAGGAGGGCAACCTGGACGGCGACGCCGAGCTGAAGCGCATGTTCGTCATAGCCGAGATGCGCGGCCGGGGCCTGGCCCGCCGGATCCTGGCGGAGCTGGAGGAGGACGCCCGCATGGCCGGCCGGGTCCGCATGGTCCTGGAGACGGGCTCCAGGCAGCCGGAGGCCATCGCCCTGTACACCTCCAGCGGTTACGAGCCGTGCGCCAAGTTCGGCTACTACCGTCACCACGAGGAGAGCCGCTGCTTCGCGAAGCGGCTGTGAAGACGATGAAGCCCCGGCCGACTTCCGTCGGCCGGGGCTTCATGCTGCGTGGACCTGAGGGGATTTGAACCCCTGGCCCCCTCGATGCGAACGAGGTGCGCTACCGGACTGCGCCACAGGCCCTTGCAACGAGTGAAACTTTAGCACCCCGATCGGGGTGCTTGGAAATCCGTTCCCTGACTGGTCAGCACGCCTTCCAGCGGTGTGGCGGCCGTCACTCGTTGGCGGCGCGCGGACGGTCGCCGTCCTCGTACTGGTCGAAGAGCGGCGTGCCGCCACGCTCGCGCGCACGGCGCGCGGAGGCCGCACGGCGCGCGTCGCTGCGACCGCCGGCCGGCTTGCCCTCGGCCGCGGGCGCCGGCTCGGCCGCCCCGGCCTGCGGCGCGTGGCTCGACTCGTGCTCCGGAGCGACCGAGCTGGAGCGCGCCGAACTCCATGTGCCGGGCGCCCCCAGATCCACGTCGGACGTGGCACGCGGCGCGACCGGCGCGGTCACGTACGTCGGCAGGGGTACCGGCACCGGGTCCCAGCTGTCCCCCCCGGGCCGCCGCTGTCGCTCGCGCTGCTGGTCGACCCACTCGGCATGGTCCGTCTGCTCGACCAGGGCGCGCCGGTCCGCGGCGAGCGCGGCGAGCCCGGTGTCCGTCTCGGCCTGAGGGGCCTCCTCCGTTTCCTCCGCGCCGGGGCGCGCCTCCACGGGTGCGCGCCGACGCGGCTGGCGCTCCCGCAGCCGCTGGGCCGCGTCCTCGGCGCGCCGGCGGTCCATCTGATACGCGAAGCGCCGGCGCTCCTGGGAGCGCAGATAGGCGATGTATGCGCTGAGCAGCACGGCCGGTGCGGCGGGCGCCCACAGGAAGGTGAACCCGCCGACGGCGGCGACGATGGCGCCGAGCGTGAAGGCAAGGAAGAGCACCACAGTGGTGCGCCGACGGCGCGCGAGGACCTTCGAGCGCTGGGCGCGCGCCGCGGCCGCCTGCGCGGAGGGTGCACGCCGCGCGGCCGGCACCCGCTTCTGCGCGGGCACGGAGCCCGGTGCGTGCGCGGTCCCGGACGCGGGAGCGGTTCTGGAGGGGGGCACGGCGCCGGACGCGTGCGTGGACGCGTGCGTGGACGCGTGCTTGGGTGCCGGGCCGGCGGCCTGCTCGCGTGCCGGTTCCGCCTTCGCGGGCACGTCGGGTTCGGCGTCGGCGTGCACCTGACGGCGGGTCGGAGGCATGGCGAAGGCCCGGACGTCCACCGAGTCGGTGACGGCGTCCGGGTCGCCGGCGCCCGGCTCCCCCTCCTCGGTGGAGCGCGCCCGCAGGTCCTTGGCGTACCGGCGCTCCATTCCCGCCCGTCCGGACAGCAGCCGGATGGCGGTGCTGAAGCGTTCCGTCGGACGGGCCTCGTTCAGCTCGTCCTGCCTACGGAGCCACATCGGCACCAAGTAGGCGGCCCAGGCCCCGACAATGACTGCGTAGATGAGGCCGCTGCTGCTCACGTCTCACACCGTAGAGGGGTTTGCGTGAGGCCATCCGCCAATTGGGCCGGTGTGTCGCACGATCTGGCTGATATTTCCAGCTTCTTTTGCGACCGATGCGATCAGCCGACCGCCTCGGGACCGAATTTCGACGCATCCGAGGCGGTCAACACCCGATCAATTTCGAACACATATTCAATTTCCTGTGCTCTGGGGTTTCTGCCGCAGCTCCTGGGAGCGTGCCCGCTGCCACCGCGCGAGCAACCCGTCGGGCACCTCTTCCGCGGTGAGCGCGAACACCAGATGATCGCGCCAGGCCCCGTCGATGTGCAGATAACGCGGCCGGAGCCCCTCCTCGCGGAAACCGAGTTTCTCCACGACCCGGCGGCTGGGCCGGTTCTCGGGGCGAATGCAGACCTCGATGCGGTGCAGTCCGACCATACGGAAACAGTGGTCCACCACGAGGGCGACGGCCGTCGGCATCACCCCGCGTCCGGCCACGGCCTCGTCCACCCAGTAGCCGATGTGCCCCGAGCACATCGACCCCCAGGTGATCCCGGCGACCGTCAACTGGCCGACGAGCCGCCCCTGGTACTCGATGACGAACGGCAGCATCCGGCTCGCGTGGGCCTCGGAGCGCAGGTGCCGGACCATCTGGCGGTAGGTCGGCCGGTGCGCGATCGGCCCGCTCGGCGTGGGCGGCGGAATGGTCGCCTCCCAGGGGCGCAGCCAGTCCCGGTTGCGCCGGTTCACCTCGCGCCAGGCCCGCTGGTCGCGCAGCTTTATCGGACGGAGGACGACATCGCCGTCCGCCAGCACGACGGGCCAGGAAGGGCTGTTCAGCTCGCACCCCCGCTGTTGGGTCTGGGGTGGTCGCCGCCGCGGATCTGGTCGACGGCGTGCACCAGCAGAGGCTCCAGCACGGCGAGGCCGTCCTTCACCCCGCCCGTGGAGCCCGGCAGATTGACGATCAGGGTCCGTCCCGCCACCCCGGCCAGGCCCCGCGAGAGCGCCGCGGTGGGAACCTTCTCCCGTCCGAACGCCCGGATGGCCTCCGCGATGCCCGGCACCTCGTGGTCGATCACCGCGCGGGTCGCCTCGGGCGTGCGGTCGGTGGGCGAGATCCCGGTGCCGCCGGTGGTGACGATGACGTCGTAACCGGCGTCGGCTCCGGCGCGCAGGGCCGCCGCCACGGGATCCCCGTCCGGGACGACCTGAGGGCCGTCGACGTCGAACCCGAAGCCCTTCAGGCCGTCGGCGATCAAGGGGCCGCCCTTGTCCTCGTAGACGCCCGCGGCGGCCCTGTTGGAGGCGGTGACCACCAGAGCGCGGTAGGTCATGCCCGGCTCCAGTCGCCCGACTTGCCGCCCGTCTTCTCCTCCACGCGTACGTCCGTGATGACCGCTCCCTTGTCGACCGCCTTGACCATGTCGATCACGGTGAGCGCGGCGACCGTCACGGCGGTGAGGGCCTCCATCTCGACGCCCGTGCGGTCCGTCGTCTTCACGGTGGCCCGGATCTCCACGGCGTCGTCCGCGACCGACAGATCCAGTTTCACACCGGACACCGACAACGGGTGGCACAGCGGGATCAGATCCGGGGTGCGCTTGGCGCCCATGATGCCGGCGATACGCGCGGTGGCGAGTGCGTCCCCCTTGGGCATCCCCTCGCCGCGTAGCAGCTCGACCACGCGGGGTGAGACGAGGACACGGCCGCTGGCGCGGGCGGTGCGCGCGGTCACGTCCTTCTCGGACACGTCGACCATGCGGGCCGCGCCCGCCTCGTCGATGTGCGTCAGTCCGTCCTGCACAGGCGGTCCGGAGGTCTCCCCCCGGAAAGACTCAGTCATGCTGTGTGCCGCTCCCGGTCCGGGCCCGTCACAGTGCGGTGCACGGGCCTGCTGTGCGCGACACGGTACCCCCAACCAGCAGGGCTCAGCCGAGCAGGACCACTTCCACCTCGGCGCCGGGCTCGACGGACTCGACGTCCTCGGGGACGACGATCAGCGCGTCGGCGCGCGCCAGCGCGGCGATCAGGTGCGAGCCGGTGCCGCCCACGGGGCTCACCTGGCCGTCGCCGTAGGCACCGCGCAGGAACTGCCGGCGCCCCTGGGGCGAGTGCAGCGCCTTGTCCGCTTTCAGGGTGGCGCGGACACGGGGCCGGTGCACGTCCGGGAGGCCCATCAGGGCGCGGATGGCGGGACGGACGAACAGCTCGAAGGAGACGTACGACGACACGGGGTTGCCCGGCAGGGCCAGCAGCGGCGTGTGGTCGGGGCCGATGGAGCCGAACCCCTGGGGCTTGCCGGGCTGCATGGCGAGCTTGCGGAACTCCACGCCGCTGCCCGCCTCGTCCTCGTCACGGGCGTACGACAGCGCCTCCTTGACCACGTCGTACGCCCCGACGCTCACCCCGCCCGTGGTCACCAGCAGGTCGGCGCGGACGAGCTGGTCCTCGATGGTGGAGCGGAGGGTCTCGGCGTCGTCGGCGACGGCACCCACCCGGTACGCGATGGCGCCGGCGTCCCGCGCGGCCGCGGTCAGGGCGAAGCTGTTGGAGTCGTAGATCTGGCCGCCGGCCAGTTCCTCGCCGGGCTGGACGAGTTCGCTGCCGGTGGACACGACGACCACGCGCGGGCGCGGGCGCACGCGTACCGTCCCGCGGCCGATCGCGGCCAGCAGCGCGATCTGCGGCGGGCCGAGGATCGTCCCGGCCTCCAGGGCGCGGTCGCCGGCCTTCACGTCGCTGCCCTTGGCGCGCACGTGCGCGCGTGCCTCGGCGGGGCGGTGCACGCGCACGTGCCCCTCGGCGCCCTCGGGGGCGAGGCTGCGCGCCCGCATGCCGCTCACCGGGCCCTCGCCGAGTCCGCCGTCGGTCCACTCCACCGGCACGACGGCCTCGGCGCCCGGCGGCAACGGGGCGCCGGTCATGATGCGGGCGGCCTGGCCGGGGCCGACCCGGACCGGGTCGGCGGCGCCCGCCGCGACGTCACCGACGACCTCCAGGACGGCCGGGAACTCCTCGCCGGCGCCGGCGACGTCCGCGACCCGCACCGCGTACCCGTCCATGGAGCTGTTGTCGAACGGCGGCAGGGACACCGGCACCGTGACGTCGTCGACCAGGACGCAGCCCTGGGCGTCGAGCAGCTGCAGCTCGATGGGTTCGAGGGGGCGGACCGTCGAGAGGATGTCCTCCAGGTGGTCGTCCACCGACCACAGCTGGTCCTGGCCGGCGGGGTGGGTAGCGGCGCTGCTCAAGATTGCTGCATCTCCTCGGCTACGTAACTGCGGAGCCAGGTCCGGAAGTCCGGGCCCAGGTCTTCACGTTCGCACGCGAGTCTGACAATGGCACGCAGATAGTCGCCGCGGTCGCCGGTGTCATAGCGGCGGCCCTTGAAGACGACACCGTGCACCGGGCCGCCGACCTTCTCGTCGGTCGCGAGCTGCTGGAGCGCGTCGGTGAGCTGGATCTCGCCGCCGCGGCCCGGCTCGGTCCTGCGGAGTATGTCGAAGATGTGCGGGTCGAGGACATAACGGCCGATGACCGCGTAGGCCGACGGGGCGTCCGCCGCATCCGGCTTCTCGACCAGACCGGTGACCCGCACGACGTCGCCGTCGACGGTCGGCTC
>NZ_JBEYEW010000033.1:0-69138 GCF_040634095.1 Streptomyces sp. NPDC007205 | reverse complement strand
GGGGTGGCGGCCGGCGCTCGGGCGGTGGGAACCGTCCCGCTCCGCGCAACGGTGCCGGGCGGCCCGCGCGGCGTACGGCGGGGGGCGGACGGCGGCCGGCCAATCCGCGGCTGCTGCGCCAGCGGCTGTTCGTGTTCGTGGTGGTGACGCTGCTCGTCGCGCTCGGCATTGCGGTGGCACAGGGCTGCCAGGGACCGGCACGCGGACTCGGCGGCGACGGGGACGGCGGCCGGCAGCGGCGGCACGCACAGCCGGACTACCGGCCGGCGGACGCCGACCGGCCGATGTCCGACCAGCACGAGCCGACCCTGAGCCGCGACTTCGGCAACTGACCAGGCCTTCGGCGAGCAGCTCACGCTTCGGGAACAGCCGGGGCCTCGAAGGTCCGGGCCGCGGAGGTCCGAGCCGCGGGCGGCCTGGTCCTCGGCGGTGGCGGTGTCCCGGGTGGCGGGTCGAAGTCACTCGGCTCGGGAGTGGGTCCCGCGTGCCGCGCGCGGACTCCGGGGACGCAGCGGCGCTCCGGAGAGGAGCACGGCCGGCCCCCGGGAGGGGGCCGGGGCGGGAGGTCAGGGGCGGGGGCGGCCGGTGGCCACTGCGTAGAAGGCGACCGCCGCTGCCGCGCCCACGTTGAGTGAGTCGACGCCGTGGGACATCGGGATGCGGACCCATTCGTCGGCGGCGACCAGGGCCTGCCTGGACAGTCCGTCACCCTCGGCACCGAGCATCAGGGCCACCCGGTCCATGGTGTGCGGAGCGGCCTCGTCGAGCGAGCGCGCCTTGTCGTCCGGGGTGAGCGCGAGAAGGGTGAAGCCGGCCTCACGGACCGACTCCAGGCCCTTCGGCCAGGTCTCCAGACGGGCGTACGGCACCGAGAACACCGCGCCCATGGACACCTTGACGCTGCGCCGGTACAGCGGATCAGCGCAGTCGGGCGACAGCAGGACCGCGTCCATGCCGAGCGCGGCCGCCGAGCGGAAGATCGCGCCGATGTTGGTGTGGTCGTTGACCGACTCCATGACGACGACCCGGCGGGCCGAGCGGAGCAGTTCGGCGGCCGTCGGCAGCGGTTTGCGCTGCATGGAGGCGAGCGCGCCGCGGTGCACGTGGTAGCCGGTGACCTGCTCGGCGAGTTCGGGACTCACGGCGTAGACCGGGGCGGGGAGTTCGTCGATGACGTCGCGCATCACGTCGATCCACTTGGCCGAGAGCAGCATGGAGCGCATCTCGTAGCCCGCTTCCTTGGCTCTGCGGATGACCTTCTCGCCCTCGGCGATGAACAGACCCTCGGCGGGCTCGCGCTTGCGGCGCAGCTCGACATCGGTCAGGCCTGTGTAGTCGCGCAGGCGCGGGTCCTCGGGGTCCTCAACGGTGATGAGATCGGCCACAGAGTGATACTGCCTTGTCCTGGATGCGGTGCCAACGGCTCGGAACGGGTTGCGTTACCCGGGGTTACGCGTGATCAAGGGCGGTGATCAGGCGGCCGGCTGCGGGCCGACCCGCACGACCTCGCCGATGACGATGACCGCCGGCGGCTTCACGTCCTCGGCGCGTACCGTCTCGGCGACCGTGGCGAGCGTGGCGTCGACACGTCGCTGCGCGGCCGTCGTGCCCTCCTGGACCAGCGCGACGGGGGTCTGCGGCGACTTGCCGTGCGCGACGAGCGTCTCGGCGATCTTCCCGATCTTGTCGACGCCCATGAGGACCACGAGCGTGCCGGTCAGCTTGGCGAGGGACGGCCAGTCGACCAGGGAGCGCTCGTCGTCGGGCGCCACGTGCCCGCTGACGACGGTGAACTCGTGGGCGACCCCGCGGTGGGTGACCGGGATGCCGGCCGCGCCCGGGACCGAGATCGAGCTGGAGATGCCGGGCACCACCGTGCAGGGGATGCCCGCCTCGGCGAGCGCCTGCAGTTCCTCCATGCCGCGTCCGAAGACGTACGGGTCTCCGCCCTTGAGCCGGACCACCGACTTGCCCTGCTTGGCGTGCTCGATGAGCGCGTTGTTGATGGCCTCCTGGGCCATGAAACGGCCGTACGGGATCTTCGCCGCGTCGATCACCTCGACGTGCGGCGGGAGTTCGGCGAGCAGGTCGCGCGGGCCGAGCCGGTCGGCGATGACGACGTCCGCCTCGGCGAGCAGCCGACGGCCGCGGACCGTGATCAGGTCGGGGTCTCCGGGGCCGCCGCCGACCAGGGCGACGCCGGGGGTGCGGCTGCGGTGGTGGGGCGCCACCAGGGTGCCGTCGCGCAGGCCCTCGACGACCGCGTCGCGGATGGCGGCGGTGTGGCGGGGGTCGCGGCCGCGCGCGTCCGTGGTGAGGACGGCGACGGTGACGCCCTCGCTGTGGCCGGTCGCGGGGGTCCAGGCGGTCGCCTGGTCTGCGTCGTCGGAGCGGACGCACCAGACGCGGTGCCGCTCGGCTTCGGCGGAGGCCTGCGCGTTGGCCTCGGGGGCGCTGGTGGCGATGAGGGCGTACCAGGCCTCGGCGAGGTCGCCGTCCTGGTACGGGCGCCTGACCCAGGTGATCTCGCCCGCGTCCGCCATGGCCTCGACGGACGGGGTCGCCTCGGGGGATACGAGGACGATGTCCGCGCCGGCCGCGATGAGCGCCGGGAGGCGGCGCTGGGCCACCTGGCCGCCGCCGAGGACGACCACGCGGCGGCCGGAGAGGCGGAGGCCTACGGGGTAGGCGGGGTGTTCGGCCATGAGGGACGGCTCCTCGTGCAGCTCTGCGATGTGGGGGCGCGCTGCACCTTCGGAGCGGCCCTGACGTGCGGATTTTAGCTGTGGACAGAGCAGACGGCGCGGGTGGTCCGGTAGGTGAACCCCGGACCACCCGCCCTGTGACGCCTACTTCTCCGTGACCCCCGCCGAATCGAACGTCGCCACCTCGTGCATGGCCCTCGCTGTGCTCTGGACCAGTGGCAGGGCCAGCAGTGCGCCCGTGCCCTCGCCCAGGCGGAGGTCGAGGTCGACCAGGGGGCGCAGGCCCAGCTTGTTGAGGGCGGCCACGTGGCCGGGTTCGGCGCTGCGGTGTCCGGCGATACACGCCGCGAGGACCTCGGGGGCGATGGCGCGGGCGACCAGGGCCGCGGCGCCGGCGCTGACGCCGTCCAGGATCACCGGCGTACGCAGCGAGGCGCCGCCGAGGAGCAGGCCGACCATGGCCGCGTGCTCGAAGCCGCCGATGGCCGCGAGGACGCCGATGGGGTCGGCCGGGTCCGGCTGGTGGAGGTCCAGGGCCCGACGGACGACCTCGGTCTTGCGGGCCAGCGTCTCGTCGTTGATGCCCGTGCCGCGGCCGGTGACCTCCGCCGGGTCGGCGCCCGTGAAGACGGAGATCAGCGCGGCGGACGCCGTGGTGTTGGCGATGCCCATCTCGCCGGTGAGCAGCGCCTTGTTGCCGGCCGCCACCAGGTCGCGGGCGGTCTCGATGCCCACCTCGATGGCCTGCTTGGCCTCCTCGCGGGTCATCGCGGGGCCGGTCGTCATGTCGGACGTACCGCCGCGGATCTTGCGGGGCAGCAGGCCGGGGGTGGCCGGGAGGTCGGCGGCGACGCCGACGTCCACGACGCACACCTCGGCGCCGACCTGGGTGGCGAAGGCGTTGCACACCGCTCCCCCGCCGAGGAAGTTGGCCACCATCTGGGCGGTGACCTCCTGCGGCCAGGGGGTGACGCCCTGGGCGTGCACGCCGTGGTCGCCGGCGAAGATGGCGACGGCCGCGGGCTCCGGGATCGGCGGCGGGCACTGCCGGGACAGCCCGGACAGCTGTGCGGAGATGATCTCCAGCATGCCGAGCGCGCCGGCCGGCTTGGTCATGCGCTTCTGGCGCTCCCATGCCTCGCCGAGCGCCTTGGCGTCGAGCGGACGGATCTGTGCGACGGTCTCGGCAAGCAGGTCGTGGGGTTCCTCTCCGGGCAGGGCGCGGCGGCCGTACGTCTCCTCGTGCACCACCCAGGACAGGGGGCGTCGCTTGGACCAGCCGGCCTGCATCAGCTCGGGCTCGTCCGGGAACTCGTCGACGTACCCGACACACAGGTAGGCGACGACCTCCAGGTGCTCGGGCAGGCCGAGCGCGCGGACCATCTCCCGCTCGTCGAAGAAGCTGACCCAGCCGACGCCGAGGCCTTCGGCGCGGGCGGCGAGCCAGAGGTTCTCCACCGCGAGCGCCGAGGAGTAGGGCGCCATCTGCGGCTGGGTGTGACGGCCGAGCGTGTGCCGGCCGCCGCGGGTGGGGTCGGCGGTGACGACGATGTTGACCGGGGTGTCGAGGATGGCCTCGATCTTCAGTTCCTTGAACTGCTTGGCCCGGCCCTTGGGCAGCGACTTGGCGTAGGCCTCGCGCTGACGCATCGCCAGTTCGTGCATGGTCCGCCGGGTTTCGGCGGAGCGGATGACGACGAAGTCCCAGGGCTGCGAGTGGCCCACGGAGGGCGCCGTGTGGGCGGCCTCCAGGACGCGCAGCAGCACCTCGTGCGGGATGGGGTCGCTGCGGAAGCCGTTGCGGATGTCGCGGCGCTCGCGCATGACCTTCAGGACGGCCTCACGCTCGGCGTCGGCGTAGCCGGGCGCGGCGGGGCCGGTGGACTGTCGTGCCTCGGCCATGGCGGCCGTCTCTTCCTGGTCGTCGGGTGTGGTCTGCAGGTCTTCCGCGCGTTGTACGAGATCGGGGGCCGGTTCGCCCTCGCGCGGCGCCGGCACGATGGCCACCGGCTCCGGTGCGCCCTCTGCGGGCAGGATCAGGGGCTGCGGCGGGGTCGGCGCCAGCTGCGGGGTGGTGGGCACCTGCCCCTCGACCTGCACGAACTGCCCGAGCGGCTGCTCCGGGCGCGGCTCCTGCGGGGCGTCGGACGACAGCGGCTCGGCCTGGTCGGTGGCCGGGGCGGCCTGTGTCTGCGGGCCGGCGGGTGCGCCGGGTCCGGTGGCGGGGGCCGCTGCAACGGTGACCTGGTGGACGGCGTCCTGGACGGTCGGCTGCGACCGGGCCGGCGGCACGACGGTGGCCGGGGCCTCGGCTGCGGGCGCCGCGGGGTCGGCCAGCTGGGGGCCCTGGGCGGGGTGGGGCTGCGGCTCGGGTACGGCGACGTCCTGGGCCGGGGCGGCAGCGGGGGCCTGGGGTTCCGTCGCCTCCGGCGCGGAGGCCGGGGTACCGGACTCGGGCGCGGCAACCGGCTCGGAGGCCGGTACGGCTCCGGCGGCGGGCTGTGCCTCCACCACGCCGGGCTGCGGCTCCGCTGCGACGGGGTTGTTCGGGTCGGCCTGCGCGGGGGCGGCGGCCCCGCCCCGGGCCGCGACGGCCTCCGGCGCGACCTGGGCCGCGTCCGACGCCTCCGGTGCGGGGGCCGTGCTCGCGCTGTCGACGGCAGCACCGGCCGCCGCAACAGCCTGCCCGGCGTCGGCGGCAACGGGCGCGTCCTGCGCCTGCGGCACGCTCACACCCTCGCCGGGCTGAGCGACCTCGGACGACTGAACGGCCCCGGCCGGCTGAGCGGCTCGGGACGGCTGAACGGCCCCGGCCGGCTGTGGGCCCTCACCCTGAAGATCGGGCCCGGACGGCTGTACGCCCTCAACCGGCTGAGCGGGACCCGACTCCTGCACGACCCCAACCGGCTGTACGACCTGGCCCGGCTGAGCGGGACCGGACGGCTGCACGACCCCAACCGGCTGAGCGACCTCGCCCGACTGAGCGGGACCCGACTCCTGCACGACCTGGCCCGGCTGTACGACCTGGCCCGGCTGAGCGGCCACACCCGGATGAGCGGGACCGGAGGGCTGAGCGGGACCGGAGGGCTGCACGACCTCAACCGGCTGAGCGACCTCGCCCGGCTGAGCGGCTCCAGACGGCTGAGCGACCTCGCCCGGCTCTGGGCCCTCGGACGGCTGAACGGCCCCGGACGGCTGAACGGTCCCGGACAGCTCTACGCCCTCAACCGGCTGAGCGACCTCGCCCGCCTGAGCACCCTCCGACATCTGAGCTCCCTCCGTCGGCTGAGCAGCCCCGGACACCTCGGTGGCGGAGTCGGCCAGTGCGTCATCCGGTGCCTGTGCCGGCACCGCCTGGGCCTCCGGCTGCCGGCCGGAGACGGCGGCGCCCTGCTCACCCGGATGTGCCGGCGCCGCCTGAGCGGTGGCCGCGTTCGCCTCCTCGGCGACGGGCGGGGTGGGCCCGGACACGGCCGGCCCGGCCTCTGTCCCCGGCGCCTCGGCCGCGGGCCCGCCGTCACCGGCGACACCGCCGTCGGCCGGAAGACCGCTGCCCACGGCGGCCGTACCGTCGACGGGCTGGACGCCCGGCGCGTCCTGGCCGCCGCCCTCGGCAGCGACCTGGTGGACGCTCTGCAGCACCTGCTCCTGCTCCTGCTCCTGCCCCGGTCCCTGCTCCGTGGCGAACGGCTCGACGCTGTAGGGGGACGCGGGCGACGCTCCGGCAGGCACCCCCGCCGGAGCCGTGGGAGCCGGGTACACGCCGTCGTGGCCCTGCGCGGGCTGCACGCCGTCGTGGCCGTGCACCACCTGCGCGGTGCCAGGTGCCTGCCCGGCCGTCTGGTTCGCGAGGCGGGCGACGGCGGCCTGGGCGGCGTCTGACGGTTCGGCCGGGGCGGCGGCGTCCGCGGGGACGGCGGCCGGGTCAACCGTTTCGGCAGCCGGTGCCCCCGTGCCGACCTGGGCCACGGCGGGAGCGGCGGGCGCCGCGCCCCAGGGGGCAGCGCTCTGCGGGGCCATGTCGTGCAGCGGCTGGGCGTCGAGGTACTCGGGGCCGGCCGGCGGCGGGCCGGGCTGCCGCACCGGCGCGCCGGCCGGGCCGCGGTCGGCGAGGGAGCGGACCGGGCTGGCGGAGGCGTCGGGGATCGGCGGGCCGAGGTGCAGCGGACGGCGTGGCGGCTGCGGCGCGGCCTGCTGGTCCTGGTCCTGCTGGGCCTGCTGTTCCTGCTGGGCCGAGAGGATGGGCGACGGCGGCACGGAGACCGGGGCCGGGTTCGGCAGGCGGACGCCGCTGAGGTCGACGGAGCCGCTGTCCCGGCCGGCCGTCTCGTGCGGGCCCGGCTCGTGGACGGCCTCCAGGACCGGTTCCGGAGCGGGTGGCGGCACCTCGTTGCCCCACGCGCCCTGGGCACCCGGCAGCAGCAGGTCTTCGTCCTCGGCGGGCGCCTCGGAGAGATAGGCGTACGCACCGTGCGAGGCAACGCCCGGCTGCTCCACCATGCCTGCGCTCTCCGGCTGCCCCTCGGCCGGGACCTGGCCGGTGTCGGTCATGCGTACCCCTCGCCCATCGGTTAGTGCTCCTACGACCAGCTCACCCGGAACGGCGCACCGACCGCCCGTAGTGAAGAACGAGCGTCCGTGCCCAGCGGCACGAACGACCCGCCGGAAAAGGCGACAAAGCCATTCAGTGGCATTGTCCCGGCCGTTCCGCCGTCGCGACAGCATGATCCGCGACAGCCCGCTGTGGACTGCGCCACGTTGCGCGTCCTCCGGTTCCGCAGTACCACACCCACCCCAAAGCGGGCGTGCTTTCCGGACATTGGCGAACGAAGTTCCGGGCCACCGGTGCGGTACAACGATCGGCCAGCCTACCGCGCGCGGTACGACAACAGGATCACGGGGCGCGATCGGGGAGAACGCCCGCCCGTCGCCCGGCCACCACCTCTCAACGAGGTGCTTCGCGCCGCAGCAGTGTCCCGGTGAGCAGGAACGCGACGCTCCGCTCGGTCTCTCTCCAGGCGCGGGTGTCGAGTTCGACGGACTGCAGCAGCGCGCACTCGACGCGGTATCCGTGCTCGGTCAGGTCGCGGCCGACGAGTTCGGCCGCGTCGCGGGTCGCCGCGTGGGTGACGATGCGCTGCGGGCGCCGGTCGGCGACCGCGGAGACGACGGCCGCTCCCCCGCCGCCCACCCGGACGACGTCCGGCTCGGGCAGGTTCTCCAGGACGTGCGGGGCGGTGCCCTGGACCACGTGGAGCTGCACGCCGTACCGCCGCGCGGCCGCGTCGGTCCGGGCACAGGCCCGCGGGTCCCGGTCGACGGCGATGACGGCGGCCCCGGCGCGCGCGGCCTCGGCGGCGAACGCACCGGAGCCGCAGCCGATGTCCCACACGAGGTCGCCGACGCGGGGGCCGAGGCGGGCGAGTTGGGCGGCGCGGAGCAGTTCCGTCTCGCCCTCGCCGAGGCGGCTCCCGGGTCCGTCGCCGTAGGTCTCGTCGGGCTGCACCCAGCCGCGTGGTCCGGTGCCCGGGTCGCGCCCGGTGATCCAGCCGCCGCCCTCCCCCGCGCCGGCCGGACCGCCGATGACGATGACGACGTTGGGGTCGCGCCAGATGTGGTCGGGGGCCTTGTCGGAGGTGACGACGGTGACCCGCTCGCGTTCGGTGCCCAGTTCCTCGCAGATGACGAAGGTCCGGTGCACGCCCTCCAGCAGCAGCCCGAGTTCGGCGGGTCCGGCGCCCGGTGCGGTGAGGACGGCGACCTTGGTGTGGGCGCGGCAGACGTTCACGGCCCGGCGCAGGGTGCGCGGGTGGGCGACGACCACCTGGGCGTCGTCCCAGGGCATGCCGGCGCGGGCGAAGGCGGCGGCCACCGCGGAGACGGCGGGGACGACCTCGACCTCCAGGCCGAACTCCGGTGCGCGCAGGGCGCGTACGACGCCGAAGAAGCCGGGGTCGCCGTCGGCGAGCACGACCGCGGTGCCGCGGTGGGCGGCGATCCGGCGGGCGGCGAGCGCCACGCTGCCCAGGCGGACGCGTTCGGCGGCGGGCGGGACCTCGGGCAGCGCCAGGTGGTGGGCCGCGCCCGCCACGAGCGTGGCGGCGCCGAGGGCGGCGCGTGCCGCGTCGGTCAGCGGCGAGCCGTCCCAGCCGATCACCGTGACCCGGTCGGCCATCGTCGTCTCTCCAGGTCTTCGCAGGTCGTCAGGGGGGTGGGGGCCGTGTGCGGACTCCGTGAGGGTACCTGGTGAGGGGCGGAGGGCTCAGTTCCAGTCCGAGTGGGACGTGAAACCGCTCGTGTCGGCCAGGTCCTCCGGCAGCAGGCTCCAGACGATGACATCGGTGCGGACATCCGCCCATGTGCCGTCGCCGGACCTGCTGCGCGCTATCCAGGCGTTCCGCAGGACACCCTCGCTGATGCAGCCGATCTTCTGGGCGACCTGCTGGGAGGCGGTGTTGTCGGCGGTGGTGCGCAGCTCCAGGCGTTCGAACTTCTGGTTCTGGAACAGCCACTGCGCGGTCGCCAGGGCGGCTTCGGAGGCATAGCCCTCGCCACGGGCCCACGGCGCGATGACGTAGGCGATCTCCGCCGAACGCACCCGCCAGTCGGTGTTCTGCAGATGGACGATGCCGACGAGGCGCTGGGTGAGGAACTCGTCGACGGCGAACACGATGCCGCGGCCCTCGGTGCGTTCGGCCGGGGCGAGTTCGGTGATCCAGTGCCGGGCGTCGGCCTCGGTGTAGGGCCGGGGGACGGAGGTCCAGGCGGTGACCAGTTCGTCGTTCATCATCTCGGCGTAGGCCTCGATGTCGGACTCCTCGAAGGGGCGCAGCACCAACCGCTCCGTGCTGATGGAGACGTTGGGAAAGGTGCCAGTCATGCGCCGCTCCGTAACTTCGGTAAACCTTCAGGGCCTGCGAACTGCCCAGCATGCAGCATGAAACCACTGAACCGCACGACGGGGCCCACCCCAAGTGAGGGAGTGGACCCCGTGCGTCACGAAACGCCGTATACGTGCCGTCAGCCCTGCGTCACCGGCAGGACGGACCCCTGGTACTTGTCCTCGATGAACTTCTTGACCTCGGGCGAGACGAGCAGCTTGGCGAGCTTCTTGACCCGCGGGTCCTTCTCGTTGCCCTTCTTCACGGCGAGGAAGTTGGCGTACGGGTTGTTCTTGGCGGTCTCCAGGACGATCGCGTCCTTGGCGGGCTTCAGACCGGCGGAGATGGCGTAGTTGCCGTTCACGACGGCGGCGTCCACGTCGTCCAGGGAGCGCGGGGTCTGGGCCGCCTCGACCTCCTTGAACTTGAGGTTCTTGGGGTTCTTGACGATGTCCTGCGCGGTGGCCTCGCTGCCGGCACCGTCCTTGAGGGTGATGAGCCCGTTGGCGGCGAGCAGCTTCAGGGCGCGGGCCTCGTTGACGGCGTCGTTCGGGACGGCGATGGTCGCGCCGCTCTTCAGCGCGTCGGCCTTCTTGACCTTGTGGGAGTACAGGCCGAGCGGCTCCAGGTGCACCGTGACGACGGGCACGATGTGGGTGCCGCGCTTGTTGTTGAAGTCGTCCAGGTACGGCTGGTTCTGGAAGTAGTTGGCGTCCACCGAGCCGTCCTCGGTCGCCGTGTTCGGCGTGATGTAGTCGGTGAACTCCTTGACCTCCAGGTCAAGGCCCGCCTTCTTCGCCAGGTTCTTCTTGACGAAGTTGAGGATCTCGGCGTGCGGGGTCGGGCTCGCGGCGACGACCAGCGGGCCGCTGTAGTCGTGGGAGCCGGAGGAGCTGCCGGAGCCGCAGGCGGTCAGCCCGAAGGTGAGGGCTCCGGCGGCGAGGACGGCGGCGGTGAGCTTGGCGGTGTTACGCACGAAAAGTGCCTTTCCTTAAGGGTGGTGCGACCCCGTGATGGGTGTACGGGGGGACTGTGGGTGCCGCTTGGCAAAAACGGCGGCTTACGCGACCTTGCCGACGTCGGCCGCGGCCGGCTCCCCGGCCTTCAGCAGGCGGAGCTTGGGCGCCGGGCCGGAGCGGCCGCCGCGGCTGTGCAGGGAGCGGGCCGCGAAGTCGCCGGCGAACTGGATGAGGGAGATGACGACGGCGAGGACCGCGACGGTGATCCACATCAGCTGGGTCTCGAAGCGCTGGTAGCCGTAGCGGACGGCGAGGTCGCCGAGGCCGCCGCCGCCGACCGTGCCGGCCATGGCGGAGTAGCCGATGAGGGCGATGACCGTGGTGGTGGTGGAGGCGATCAGCGAGGGCAGCGCCTCGGGGACGAGGACCTTGCGGACGATCGTCCAGGTGTTGCCGCCCATGGACTGCACGGCCTCGACGAGACCGTGGTCCACTTCGCGGACGGCCGTCTCGACCAGGCGGGCGAAGAACGGGATGCCGCCGATGGCGAGCGGCACGACCGCGGCGGTCGTACCGATCGTCGTCCCGGTGACCCAGCGCGTGAAGCTCATCAGGGCGACCATCAGGATGATGAACGGCATGGACCGGCCGATGTTCACGATCTGGCCGATCACCTTGTTGGCGAGGACGTTCTGCAACAGGCCGCCCCGGTCCGTGAGGACGAGGAGGAGGCCGAGCGGGAGGCCGACGGCGACGGCGATCAGGGTGGACCAGAGCACCATCTGGAAGCTCTCGGTACACGCCTGCGACAGCAGCGGCTGCATCTCGGACCAGGTCACTTGGCCCCCTCCTTCACCAGCAGGGCTTCCTGGCCCACCACGTCGATCTGCAGGCCCTGTTCGCGCAGGAACCCGATCGGCACCACGTTGTCCTCGTAGCGGCCGGGCAGCTCGATGCGCATCCGGCCGATCTGGAGGCCGCCGACGGTGTCGATGGCGGCGCCGAGGATCGAGATGTCGATGTTGTAGGTGCGCGCGAGCTGGGAGATGACGGGCTGGGTGGCGGCCTCGCCGTGGAAGGTGACGTCGATGACGGTCCGGTCGGCGTCCGTACGCTCCCCGCTCACCGGGAACAGCGCGGCGGCCAGCTCGGAGCCGGGGGTGGCCAGCAGTTCGCTGACCGTGCCGGACTCCACGATCCGGCCCTTCTCCATGAGGGCGGCGGAGTCGCAGATCGACTTCACGACGTCCATCTCGTGGGTGATGAGCAGGACGGTCAGGCCCAGTTGCCGGTTCAGGTCGCGCAGCAGCTGGAGGATGGAGCGGGTGGTCTCCGGGTCCAGGGCGCTGGTGGCCTCGTCGGAGAGCAGCACCTTGGGGTCGCCGGCGAGGGCGCGGGCGATGCCGACGCGCTGCTTCTGGCCGCCGGAGAGCTGGGCGGGGTGGGCCTTGGCCTTGTCGGCGAGCCCGACCAGGTCGAGGAGTTCGAGTGCCTTGCGGGACCGTTCCTTGCCGGACGTGCCGAGGATCTCCAGCGGCAGCTCGACGTTGTCCTGCACGGTGCGCGAGGAGAGCAGGTTGAAGTGCTGGAAGACCATGCCGATCCGGCTGCGTGCCCGGCGCAGCTCCTTGCCGGCGCGCGGGCCGCGACCGGCGAGCGCGGTGAGGTCCTGCCCGGCGACGGTCACGGTGCCGGAGGTGGGGTGCTCCAGCAGGTTGACGCAGCGGATGAGGGAGGACTTTCCGGCGCCGGACTGGCCGATGACGCCGTAGACCTCGCCTTCGCGGACGTGCAGATCGACGCCGTCGAGGGCGGTGACCTCACGGCCGCGGGAGCGGTAGACCTTGGTCAGGCCCGAGGTGGTGATCACAGGATTTCCGTCACTGTCGAGTGCGCGGGCGTGGGTGTGCCCGGGCACGGGTGCATGCGGTTCAGGCATGAGGAGCGGATGTGCGTCTCGTACGGACTGCGGCGCACGGACATGCCACGGCTCTCGCTTCGGGGCGCGAGGCTCAGCTGATGCGGGGGCCCTCTAGCAGGCGCACATTCGACACATCAGGCGACACATACAACGAGCACCGGGCGTCATGGTCGCCTCGGTCGCAAGGGTGCGGCAGCTCGTCGTGGTCATGCGATCAGTAAAGCAGACGTACGGTCCTGACCGGCCGCCGCTGTCCGCATAGTGGACGGCGGCGGACAGCCGGCGCCATGGGGTCAGCGGCGGACGGAGATCTCCACGCCCCCGTCGGTCACCAGTGCCGACAAGGCCGACAGGTCCTTGACCACGAGGTCGGCGTCCAGTTCCTCGGCGCGGTGGGTTGTGGCCAACGCCACGGTGGTCATTCCGGCGGCGCGGCCCGCCTGGAGTCCGGCCGGGGCGTCCTCGAAGACGACGCAGCGGGCCGGGTCGACGCCGAGCCGCCGGGCGGCGAGCAGGTACGGCTCCGGATCGGGCTTGCCGCGCGTGATGTCGTCGGCGGCGATCAGCGTCTTGGGCAGGATGCCGACGGCGTCCAGGCGGGCCTCGGCGAGCCGCCGGGTGGCGGAGGTGACGACGGCCCACCGGTCGGCCGGCAGGGAGTCCAGGAAGTCCCGCGTCCCGGGCAGGAGCAGCACCCCTCCGCCGGCTACGTCGTCCACCTCCAGCTGCTCGACCCGTGCGACCGCCTCGGGTACCAGGTGGGCGGGCAGCAGGTCGGCGACTATCTCGGTGGCGGGCCGGCCGTGCAGCGCCACGCGCCGGAACTCCTCGGCGGTGACGCCGTACTCGCGGGCCCAGCGGGTCCAGCAGCGCTCGACGGAGTCGAGGGAGGAGACGAGGGTGCCGTCGTTGTCGAACAGGAGGGCGTGCGCGTGGATCGTCATGCCTAGACCCTACGGTGTGGTCTAGACCCTATGGCCCACGGGCGGGGTCGGCGGCCGGCGCCCGTTTCGGCCGTAATAAGGTCACCGCATGCTCAATGCCCTGACGCTGGCGACCGGGGTCGCCGCGCTGCTTCTCGCCGCCTGGTGCGGCTGGGCCGCCCATCGCGACCAGCCGACCAAGGACTGGCACTTCATCGGCATGGCCGTGGTGTCGCTGCTGGCGGTGATCCAGCTGGTGGTCGGGATCGTGCAGCTGGCGCGGGGCGAGAAGCCGGCGCAGGGCACGACGATCTTCGTGGCGTATCTGCTGGGCGCGTTCGCGTGCGTTCCGGCGGCGGGGTTCATGTCCCTGGCCGAGCGGACCCGCTGGGGCTCGGTGACGGTGGCGGCCGGCGGTGTGGTGCTGGCCGTGCTGGAGGTGCGGCTCTATGACATCTGGGGAGGCTGAGATGACGGCGGTGGAGGAGAAGCCGACCCGGTTGATCAGCGGGCCGGGCATGCTGCTCGTCTGGTTCTACGGCGTGATGGTGGTCGGCGCGGTGTCGCGTTCCGCGTACGAGATCTCGACGGAGTTCGACCGGGCGCCGCTCGCCTATGCGCTGTCCGCGGTGGCGGGCGTGGTGTACGGGTTCATCACGTACACGCTGATCCGGGGCGGGGAGACCGCTCGGCGGGCGGCGTTGGTCTGCTGCGCCGCCGAGCTCGCGGGTGTGCTGATCGTCGGTACGTGGACGATCGTGGACCCCTCGGCGTTCCCCGACGCGACCGTGTGGTCGAAGTACGGGATGGGCTACGTCTTCATTCCCGTGCTGCTGCCGCTTTCCGCGATGTACTGGTTGCGGAAGGCGCGGAACACCGTCAAGCCGTAGCCGCGTATGTCCCCGCCCGCTTCTCCAGGATGATCATCTCGACGCCGTCCGTGCCCTTGGAGCGGCCCACCGTTTCGTAGCCCGAGCGGCGGTACAGGCGGAGGTTGCCCTCGCTGCGGTGGCCGGTGAAGAGGCGGAAGCGGGTGGCGCCGCGCTCCTCCGCCAGTGCCGCTTCAGCCGCGCGCAGCAGACGTGCGCCTATGCCGTGGCCCTGGAGGCGCGGGTGCACGCAGAGCTTTCCGATGGCGGCCGTGCCGTCCTCGGTGGCCTTGCCGCGCACCGAGCCGACCACCTCCTCGCCGAGCCGGGCGACGAAGACGCAGTCGGAGGCGACCTCCTGGCGGACGGAGTCCAGGGTCTGGACCAGCGGGTCGATGCGGTAGTTGCCGTACAGCGCCGCCTCGCTCTGGAAGCACAGGTACTGGAGCCTGAAGATCTGCTCCGCGTCCTGCTCGGTCGCCACCGAGATGGTCACGCTCATGCCCATGTGCGCATGCCTCCCGCTCACCTGATCACCTGTCGTCCCTCACTCCTATCCCCGCACTTCGCCGGAAGCAACCTCCGGGGTGAGCAATCGGCGCAGACAACCAAGACATCTGGAGCGTTCCGGGCCAAGGCTGCCCTGTGAGATACCCAACTCCCCCGCGATCTCCCGGTATGTGAGGTCCTTCGGGGAAAGCAGGGCCTCCATGAGCCGGGGGCAGCGGCCGGGCAGGCGGCGCACCGCGTCGCGCAGGGCGCGGTGCCGGACGGCGGTGAGGACGTGCTGCTCGGGGCCGGGGCGGGCGTCGTCGGCCGGCTCGGTGCCGTACGGACGTTCCCGGCGGCTGGTACGGCGGCTGCGGCGGGCTTCGGCGCGCACCGCCTTGCGCAGCCAGCCCTGCGGGTCCGGCGGCGGCCCGTCGGTCTCCAGGCGCTCCAGCAGGCGGAGCCAGACGGCCTGCTCCAGGTCGCCGGGCTCACCCCCGGCCGCATATGCCTCGGCCGAGGCCTCGGCGGTGAGCAGCGGATGCAGGGCGGCCACCAAGTCGTACGTCATATGCGGAACGACGTGCCGCCCCGGGAGCAGGTTTCCGGGGCGGCGCACGGCCACCCGAACGGGTGGGGAAGCGTCGTTCGTTGACGAGGTCAGCCCGCCAGGAAGTCGGCGCGGGCGAGCACACCGGTGTCGGCGTTGTCGGTGAAGACGCCGTCGATGCCGGTCTCGAAGTACGTCCTGAACGCACCGAAGGAGTCGCCGTAGGCGTCGGCCGCGTTGCCCTTGCGGTACTCGGCCGGCAGGAAGGGGTTCTCGTTGCGCATGGTGTAGGGGTGGAGGATCAGGCCCACCTTGTGCGCGTCGGAGACCAGGGTGGTCGGCTTGCCCAGGGTGCCGTCGGCGTTCTTGGGGATGATCAGGTCCAGGGTCGGGCCGATGCCCTGCGCGTAGCCGGCGATCTCCCGCAGACCCTTGGGGGTGATGAGGTCGGCGACCGTGCGCGGGTCGCCCGTCGCGACGAAGTCGTAGGGGCGGCTGTCGGCCGAGGAGAGCAGCACGACGAGCGGGTTGTCGACGAGCCGGTTCAGCTTCTGGATGCTGGTGGGCTCGAAGGACTGCAGGATGACCGGCGAGTTCCGGCCGTCCTTGCCGTACTTGCGCAGCAGCTTCGCGACCCGCTCCTCCAGGCCGAGGCCGAGCCTGCGGAAGTACGTGGGGTGCTTGGTCTCGGGGTAGATGAAGATCTGCTTGCCGCGCTTGCGGGTCTGCTCGTCCTGCCACTTCAGGACCTCTTCGAACGTGGGTATCTCCCAGCGCCCGTTGTAGAGGGTGTTGTGCGGCCGGTTGGCCGGGATGCGCTCGACGGCGCGCAGGGTCTTCAGCTCGGCGAGCGTGAAGTCCTCGGTGAACCAGCCGGTGGTGGAGACACCGTCGAGGAGCTTGGTGGTCTTGCGGTCGGCGAACTCGGGGTGGGAGGCGACGTCCGTGGTGCCGCCGATCTCCGGCTCGTGCCGGCAGACGAGATGACCGTCCTTGGTGGGCACCAGGTCACCGGCCTCGACCACGTCGGCGCCCAGGTCGAGGGCCAGTTCGTAGGAGCCGAAGGTGTGCTCGGGGCGGTAGCCGCTCGCGCCGCGGTGGCCGATGATCGTGGGCACCGGCAGGCTCTTCAGCCCCCGGTCGCCGTACCCGCCCGTCCGGGCCCCGGCCGCCTCGGCCACGCCCGGCAGTCCGAGGACCGCTCCGCTCGCGCCGAACACCGCCGCGCCGAGGATCGCCCGCCGCCCGGTGTCCTGCGTCTTCTCGTTCGCCTGGTCGCTGCCCATCAGGGCCTCCTGCCGTCCGATCGTGAGTGCGGGCCGATCGTAGGGGCGTGCACATGACCGGAGCGAGTCCCGGGGCCGAACACGCGGGTGGTGCCGGGTGTCCTGTAGGAGGCGCGTGGTGACGGACCGTCGGGGGAGGCGCAGGGTGACGGGCGTCGGCGGAGGCGCAGCGCGACGGGCGTCGAGGGAGGCGCAGCGCGACGGGCGTCGGCGGGAGGCGCAGCGCGACAGGCGTCGGCGGGAGGCGCAGCGCGACAGGCGTCGGCGGAGGCGCAGCGCGACAGGCGTCGGCGGGAGGCGCAGCGCGACAGGCGTCGGCGGAGGCGCAGCGCGACAGGCGTCGAGGGAAGCCGGTGACGACGGCCGTCCGGGAGGCGAGTGGGGCAGCCGCCGGGCGATGCCGCTGGTGACGGGCCGTCCGGACGGGCGGCCGGGGCCGTGTCGCCGGATGGAGGGGCGTCCCGCGCGATCTCCGTCACACCGTCACCGGGTCGTTACGGCTCGTCCCCGTGGCGTCACCGCAGGTAAACCCGCGTCAACTCTTCGTAAGACCTCGGTGAACCGGGCGCACCCGATGTGCGCCCGCCCCGGAGCCGCGAGTAATGTCCTCACCTGCACAGACTCATATCGATCCCCTCGGCATCGGAGGACCCGTTGTCCCGCTTCGCCCTCATCAAGGCAGTGCTCGGACCGATCATGCGCCTGATGTTCCGCCCACAGGTGGAGGGCGTGGAGAACATCCCGGGGGACGGCCCGGTCATCCTGGCCGGCAACCACCTCACGTTCATCGACTCGATCGTGCTGCCGGTGGTCACCAAGCGTCAGGTGCACTTCATCGGCAAGGACGAGTACGTCACCGGCAAGGGCGTCAAGGGCCGTCTGATGGCCTGGTTCTTCACCGGCGTCGGCATGATCCCGGTGGACCGGGACGGGGCCAACGGCGGCGTGGCCGCGCTGATGACCGGGCGGCGGATCCTGGAGGAGGGGAAGATCTTCGGGATCTATCCCGAGGGCACCCGCTCGCCCGACGGCCGGCTGTACCGGGGGCGCACCGGGATCGCGCGGCTGACCCTGATGACCGGTGCACCGGTGGTCCCGTTCGCGATGATCGGCACGGACAAGCTGCAGCCGGGAGGCAAGGGCATCCCGCGGCCCGGCCGGGTCACCGTCCGCTTCGGCGAGGCCATGGAGTTCTCGCGGTACGAGGGGATGGACCGGGACCGCTATGTGCTGCGGGCCGTGACCGACTCCGTGATGGCCGAGGTCATGCGGCTGTCCGGGCAGGAGTACGTGGACATGTACGCCACGAAGGCGAAGGCCGCCTAGACCTTCAGGTGGACCGGCCGGCGGGCCCGGCCCGTCCGCCTGCCGGTGGAATCTGCTCCGACACTTCAGCCATTCCGCCGCATTTACCGGGCCATATGAGCGCACAACATGTCTTATTCAGACATGCAGAAACCTTCGCGGCGTACCCTGCTCCGTGCTCCGATCGCCACCGCCGGGGCGGGACTCCTGGCAGCCTGCTCCGGTTCCGGCTCCGCACCCCCCTCCCGCCCCGAACACGGGGACGGCGCGGGCAGGTTCGTGCCCCCGGGGCCCAGGGGGTACGTCAATCCCTCGGATCCGGAGGTTCTTGCCGCCGAGCGGAAGCGCGGGGCCGGACCCGTACGCACGTTCAGGTTCACCGCTGCCGAGTCGACGCTGGACCTCGGCGGGAAGTCCGTCCGGAGCTGGTCGTACAACGACGCGCTCCCGGGTCCGCTGGTGCGTGTCACCGCCGGTGACGTCCTGGACCTCACCCTCGCCAACCGCCTTCCCGTCACGACCACGCTGCACTCCCACGGGGTGCGTCTGCGCTGCGACATGGACGGCACTCCGGACCTGACCCAGAACGCCATTGCCTCCCGGGCGGACTTCACCTACCGCTTCGTCGCCGCCCACCCGGGCACGTATCTGTTCCACTCGCACGTCGGCCTGCAGCCCGACCGTGCCCTGTACGCGCCGTTCATCGTCGACGATCCCAAAGAGCACCTCGCCTACGACAAGGAATGGGTCGTCGTGCTGGACGACTGGGTGGACGGGGTGGACGGCTCCACCCCCGAACAGGTGCTCGCCCAGCTCAAGCCCGGCGGGAGCGATGCCGCGATGACGGGTATGGCCATGGGTCCCGGACACGGCACCCCGGGTCCCCGCGGATCCTCGTCCCGGACGCGCGCGGCGGGCCCCTCCCGGGTGCTGCACGACTCCCACAGCCGCATGCTGAACGGCGAGGGCGGCAGCGTCGCCTATCCCCTCTACCTGGCCAACGGGCGCATGGGCACGCATCCCTCGGTCTTCCGCTGCCGCCCCGGCGACCGGGTCCGGCTGCGGCTCATCAACGCGGGCTCGGAGACCGCCTTCCGGGTCGCGCTCGGCGACCACAGGATGACCGTCACCCACACCGACGGCTATCCCGTGGAGCACAAGGAGACCGACGCCCTGCTCATCGGCATGGCGGAGCGGTACGACGTCCTGATCACCGCCAAGGACGGCGTCTTCCCCCTCGTCGCCCTCGCCGAGGGCAAACAGGGAAAGGCGCTCGCCGTCCTGCGCACCGACAAGGGAAAGAACCTTCCGGCGCCGGACGTCCAGCCGGACGAACTCGACGGCAAGGTCGTCCCCGCCCGCCGGCTCAAGCCCGCCGGCTCCGTCGCCCTCGCCGACCGCGACCCCGACCGCGAGATGCGTATCCGGCTCACCGGCAGCATGGAGAAGTACGACTGGGGGTTCGACCACAAACCCTACGACGTGCGGCAGCGGCATCCCGTCCGGGCCGGCGAGCGGGTCCGGCTCACCCTCATCAACGCCACCGACATGTTCCACCCCGTGCATCTGCACGGCCACACGTTCGCGCTCACGGGACTGGATGCGGTGGGGGCCCGTAAGGACACCTCGATCGTGCTGCCGCATCGCAAGCTGGTCATCGAGTTCGACGCCGACAATCCCGGGCTGTGGATGCTGCACTGTCACAACCAGTACCACTCGGAGAGCGGGATGATGACGGTGCTGGGCTATCTCCGCTGACATCAGGGGCGCTGGGGGGCCGCTCTCATCCTGCGCTTTCCAGTTTCTGGTTCTTCAGCATGAACCACGCAGCGATCGACGTCAGCAGCAGGACCACTGCCCCCACGCCTGAGGCCAAGGTCAGGCCGTGGACGAAGGATTCTCGTGCTGCCGCCAGCATGGCTTCCGCCGTGTGCGCCGGCATGCGGGCCGATGCCTCCACCGCCGCGCCCAGCGACTCGTGGGCCGCGGCGGGGGTGCCCGTGGGTCCGGTGAAGTCGCGGTAGACGCCCGTCACGATGGAACCCAGCAGGGCGATGCCGAGAGCCGCGCCCAGCTCGTACGCCGTCTCGGAGACCGCCGAGGCGGCGCCTGCCTGGTCCTTGGGGACGCTGGAGAGGATGACGTCCGCGGTGACCGTGAAGGAGAAGCCCGCGCCGATCCCGACGACCAGGAGGGCGGCGCCGAGGACCGGGTATCCGGTGGACTGGCCGAGCGCCGTCAGCGCGGCCAGGGCCAGGCCGACGGCCGCCAGACCGCCCGAGACCACCGCCCGTACCGAGAAACGGCGGGCCACGCGGCCCGCGACCAGGCCGGCCGCCACCGCGCCGACGGCGGCGGGCAGTTCGGCCAGACCCGCCTCGAACGGGCGCCTGCCCTGGACGAGTTGCAGGTACTGGGAGAGGAAGAACACCAGGCCGGACAGGCCGAGCACGGTCAGCAGGTCGGCGAGGACCGCTCCGCTGAAGCCGCGGCGCCGGAACAGACGCATGTCCAGCAGCGGGGCGGGCATGGTGAGCTGGCGGTGCACGAAGCCGTGGAGCGCGGCGGCGCCCAGCAGGCCGGCGGCGAGTGTGGGCCAGGTGAAGCCGTGGGTCGCGGCCTCCTTCACGGCGTACACGATGCCGATCATGCCGATCAGCGACAGGACGACGCTGCTCAGGTCCCAGGGCCCGGGGTCGGGGTTGCGGGACTCGGGCAGGGTGCGGATGCCGACCAGGACCAGGACGGCCATCACGGGCAGGTTGATGAGGAAGACCGAGCCCCACCAGAAGTGTCCGAGGAGGAAGCCGCCGGTGATCGGGCCGACGGCCGTGCCGGCGGAGGCGGTCGCGCCCCAGATGCCGACGGCGAGGCTGCGCTCGCGCGGGTCGTGGAAGATGTTGCGGATCAGGGCGAGGGTCGCGGGCATCAGCGTGGCGCCCGCGACACCGAGCAGGGCCCGCGCCAGGATCATCAGTTCGGGAGTCGTCGCGTAGGCGTTCAGGACGGACAGCGCGCCGAACGCCGTGGCACCGACGAGCAGGATCCGCTTGCGGCCGATGCGGTCGCCGAGGCTGCCCATGGAGACGAGCAGACCGGCGATGACGAAGGAGTAGACGTCACCGATCCAGAGGAGCTGGGTGCCGGAGGGGTTGAGGTCTTCGCTGATGTACGGGGTTGCCAGACCGAGGACGGTGGCGTCGACGGCCACCAGCAGCACGGCCAGGACGAGGACGGAGAGCGCGAGCCAGCGGCCCGGACGCTGCACCGCCTCCGTGGTCGTGGCCGGCTGCAGGGTGCTGGTCATGATTCCTCTCTTCGTAGAGCGCCGCCGAGCAGCAGCTCGGCGACCATGGTCGGAAAGTCCCGGGAGGCCACACGGCCGTCCAGGGTGGCCCAGGCGCACGAGGCGGTCAGTCCGTACAGCGCCTCGGTGAGCCAGACGGGAGAGAGGTCGATCCGGAATTCTCCGCTCCGCTGCCCTCGCTGGAAAACCGCCCCGATCCGGGCGTCCAGCCGCTGCCAGCCGTCGTTCTGCCGGTCGCCCTCCCAGAGCTGGCTCTCGCCGTACAGGAAGGCGAGCAGTCCCGCGGCAGGCTGGATCTCCCGCACCAGCCTGCGTACGGCCTCCGCCGCCGGCCCCTCGTCGAGCCGGGCCCGGTCCACCGCCGCCTCGCACTCCTCGATGCCGAGCGCCTCCAGCGCCCGGACGAGCGCGTCGCGCCCGGCGAAGTGGCGGTGCAGCGTGGCCCGGCTGATACCGGCGGCCTTGGCGACCTCGTCCATGGTCGCGGTGGATTTACGGGTCAGCAGGGCGGCGGCGCTGCGCAGCACCTGGTCACGATCGAGGGCCATGAGACAAGGGTAGCCCATGTGAGACATTCATGTCTCACGCTGGGCATGAGTGACTCATTGCTGCTGGTCAGAGCGGGTGACCGTCAGTGCCAGGGCAGCTGTCCGCGCCGCTCCCAGTAGGCGTGCGGGTCCTCGGCGAGCGCGGCGAGACGCGTCAGCTGGTCCGTGCCGAGGTCGACGGCGGGAGCGTGGAGGTTGGAGGCGAGCTGGGTGACGGTCGCGGCGCCGGACAGGACCACACCCACCCAGGGCCGGCACAGGATCCAGGCGAGGGCCACGGCGTCACAGCCGAGGGAGGTCTCCTCGGCGACGGCCCGCAGCGCCTCCGGCGCGTGCGGCGCGGCCAGCCGGCCGTTGGCCATGCCCTCCTTCACGATCACCGTGAGCCCGGCGTCGTGCGCCTCGGCGAGTGCGGGGGCCGCCGAGGTCTCCAGTACGTTGTACGTCGACTGGACGGTACGGAAGAGGGGCTCGCCGCCGACGGTCACGGCGAGCGCGGCGCGGACGGCGTCGGCCTGGGCGGGGCCGCTGGTGGAGAAGCCGATGGTCAGCCCCTGGGCGGCGGCCTCGGCGAGCCGGGCGTGCAGGTCCTTGTCGGTGAGGGCCGGGCTGTCCGGGGTCACCGAGTGGATCTGGTAGAGGTCGAGCCGGTCGCCGAGCAGCGCGTCGGTCTCGGCGCGCTGCCGCTCGTACGTGGCAAGGCTGTGGTCCTTGACCTCGTGCGTCTCGGCGTCCGCCGACCAGCCTGCCGTGTAGGTGTAGCCCCACTTGCTGCCGATGACCACGTCGGTCACATGGGGGCGGGCGTTCAGCCAGTCGGCGAGAAACTCTTCCGAGCGGCCGTAGGAACGCGCGACGTCGAAGTAGCGGACGCCCTGGGCGTATGCGGCGTCGAGGAGTTCGTGGGTGCGTTCGCGCAGGACGTCCACGGTGCGCTCGGCCGGGAGGTCATCCTCCCGGCCGAGGTTGAGGTAGCCCGGACGGCCGACGGCGGCGAGACCGAGTCCGAGGTGCGCGGTGGGCGTGGTCGTGGCGGCCAGGCGGCTGAACGGCATAGGGGCTCCCTGCGCGATCGGCTGAGGGCGGGTATCCCGCACCAATCTACTCAGCCCCGTGGGGTTCAGCCCGTGCTGACGCAGCGCGGGACGAAGGCGGGGTCGGCCGGTCCCTTCCGCCCCAGAGCATTGAGCACCCACTGCTCGACCAGCGGGGACTTGGGCGCCTGGTCGTGCTCGGTGGTGTCGAGCGGGCAGCGGTCCTGGAGCAGCACGTTGGTCACGTACGCGTCCGGGCCGTTGAGGAAGGCGCTGGTGTACGGCAGCACGACCTCGTCGTGCCGGGTGGTGATGACCGTGTAGTCGGGGCCGACGGGCGCCTCCGGATCGGCGTTGAGCTTCTGGAGGAAGTCCGAGCCGGCCGTCTGGTCGACACACGAGGGGCACACGGTGGCGCCGGCCGCGAGGGCGAGCGGGTTGCTGGTGCCGTGGTTGGAGGGCACGATGCCGACGACGTCGTCGACCTTGGTCGCGCCGCCGAGGAACTTGACGTAGTAGCGGGGCATCATGCCGCCCTGGCTGTGGCCGACGATGTCGACCTTCTTGGCGCCGGTCGCGCCGAGCACGGCGTTCACGAAGTCGCGCAGCTCGGCTGCCGAGTCCGGGATCGGGGCGGTCTCCAGGTCGCCGTACTCGAAGGAGAAGACGCAGTAACCGGCGTGGGCGAGCGCGGGCGAGAGGGTCAGCCAGTTCTCGTACGAGGTCTTGAAGGTGCCGTTGACCAGGACCACGGGATTCGGGTGGGCCGAGTCGGTCTTGCAGGACCAGTCGTCGGCGCCGGGGGGCGGGGTGTCGGCGGCGCTCGCGGGGGCCGTGAGGCCGAGGGCGCAGAGGGCGGCCACCGCGGTGACGGCGAGGAGGCGGGCTGTCCGTCGTGTACGTCTGGCGCGCATGACGTCCCTTTCATGCTTGGCTGTGATCGACCAGTGTTCGGCAATGCCGACCGGTAAGCGGAATGGTTACCTCCGAGTACGCGGCCGTCAAGGTTTCGGCCACTGGCTGAATCCCATCCGTTATCGAGCGGTTCGGACAGCACATGTCGAGCAGTCACGGCAGCACGAAGGGCCCGGACGGGATGTCCGGGCCCTTCGGTCGATCGCGGGCTTCTCAGACCTGCTTGGCCGTCGCCCACTCGTGCTGGGCCGCCACGTCCGCCTTGACCTCGGCCAGCTGTACGGCGACCGCGCTGGGGGCCGTGCCGCCCCGGCCGTTGCGGGATGCCAGGGCGCCCTGGACGTTGAGGACGGTCCGGACCTCCGGGGTGAGGTGGGCGGAGATCTTCGCGAACTGTTCGTCCGTGAGATCGTCCAGTTCCTTGCCCTCGGCCTCGGCGACCTTCACGCACTCGCCGGCGACCTCGTGCGCCACACGGAACGGCACGCCCTGCTTGACCAGCCACTCGGCGATGTCGGTCGCGAGCGAGAAGCCGGCCGGGGCCAGCTCCTCCATGCGCTCGCGGTGGACGGTGAGGGTGGCGATCATGCCGGTGAACGCCGGGAGCAGGATCTCCAGCTGGTCGACGGAGTCGAAGACCGGCTCCTTGTCCTCCTGGAGGTCGCGGTTGTAGGCGAGGGGCAGGGCCTTCAGGGTCGCCATCAGCCCGGTCAGGTTGCCGATCAGGCGGCCGGACTTGCCGCGTGCCAGCTCTGCGATGTCCGGGTTCTTCTTCTGCGGCATGATCGACGAGCCCGTGGAGAACGCGTCGTGCAGGGTCACGAAGGAGAACTCCTTCGTGTTCCAGATGATGATCTCCTCGGCGATCCGGGAGAGGTTCACGCCGATCATCGCGGTGATGAAGACGAACTCGGCGACGAAGTCACGGGAGGCCGTGCCGTCGATGGAGTTGCCGACACTGCCGTGCTCGAAGCCGAGGTCCCGCGCGACCGCCTCAGGGTCCAGGCCCAGGGAGGAGCCGGCGAGGGCGCCGGAGCCGTACGGGGAGACCGCCGTACGGTCGTCCCACTGGCGCAGCCGCTCCGCGTCCCGGGACAGCGACTGGACGTGGGCGAGGACATGGTGGGCGAAGAGGACCGGCTGGGCGTGCTGGAGGTGGGTGCGGCCGGGCATCGCGACGTCCGGGTGGGCCTCGGCGAGTCCGATCAGGGCGTCCTGGAGGTCGGCGATCAGGGCGCCGATCGTACGGGCGTGATCCCTGAGGTACATCCGGAAGAGGGTCGCCACCTGGTCGTTCCTCGACCGGCCGGCGCGCAGTTTGCCGCCGAGGTCGGGGCCGAGGCGCTCCAGGAGGCCGCGCTCCAGGGCGGTGTGCACGTCCTCGTCGGCGATGGTGCCCACGAAGGCACCGGACGCGACGTCCGCCTCGAGCCGGTCGAGACCCGCGATCATGCCGGTCAGCTCGTCATCGGTGAGCAGCCCCGCCTTGTGCAGGACGCGCGCGTGGGCACGCGAGCCGGCGATGTCGTACGGCGCGAGCCGCCAGTCGAAGTGGACGGACGCGGACAGCTTCGCCAGGGCCTCGGCGGGACCGTCGGCGAAACGGGCGCCCCAGAGCCGTACGTCACCGCTGTTACTGCTCACTTGCGCTGCTCCTGATGAGAGTGGTGGATGTGCGGACTCACGCGAGGTCTCGCCGGGCGGCGATCTTCGACGACAGGCTGTAGATGTCGATGAAGCCCTTGGCGGCGGCCTGGTCGAAGGTGTCGCCGGTGTCGTAGGTGGCGAGGTTGAAGTCGTACAGGGACGACTCGGAGCGGCGGCCGGTGACGACCGCGCGGCCGCCGTGCAGGGTCATGCGGACATCGCCGGTCACGTGCTGGTTGGCCTCGTTGACGAAACCGTCCAAGGCGCGCTTGAGCGGCGAGAACCACTGGCCGTCGTAGACGAGTTCGCCCCAGCGCTGCTCGACCTGCCGCTTGTAGCGGGCGAGTTCACGCTCGACGGTGACGTTCTCCAGCTCCTGGTGGGCGGTGATCAGGGCGATCGCGCCCGGAGCCTCGTACACCTCGCGGGACTTGATGCCGACGAGGCGGTCCTCGACCATGTCGATCCGGCCGACGCCCTGGGCACCGGCGCGCTCGTTGAGCTGCTGGATGGCCTGCAGGACGGTGACGGACCTGCCGTCGACGGCGACCGGGACGCCCTCCTTGAAGGTGATGATCACCTCGTCGGGCTCGCGCGGGGCCGCCGGGTCGGCGGTGTACTCGTAGATGTCCTCGATCGGGGCGTTCCAGATGTCCTCCAGGAAGCCCGTCTCGACGGCGCGTCCGAAGACGTTCTGGTCGATGGAGTACGGGGACTTCTTGGTGGTGGCGATCGGGAGCTGCCTGGCCTCGCAGAAGGCGATCGCCTTGTCCCGGGTCATCGCGTAGTCGCGGACCGGGGCGATGCACTTCAGGCCGGGGGCGAGGGCGACGATGCCGGCCTCGAAGCGGACCTGGTCGTTGCCCTTGCCGGTGCAGCCGTGGGCCACGGTCGTGGCGCCGTGCTTCTTCGCGGCGGCGACCAGGTGCTTGACGATCGTGGGCCGGGACAGCGCCGAGACCAGCGGGTAGCGGTCCATGTAGAGGGCGTTGGCCTTGATCGCCGGTAGGCAGTACTCGTCGGCGAACTCGTCCTTGGCGTCGGCGACCTCGGCCTCGACGGCACCGCAGGCGAGGGCGCGCTTGCGGATGACGTCGAGGTCCTCGCCGCCCTGGCCGACGTCCACCGCGACGGCGATGACCTCGGCGCCCGTCTCCTCGGCGATCCAGCCGATGGCGACGGAGGTGTCCAGACCGCCCGAATAGGCGAGTACGACGCGCTCGGTCACGGGTTTCTCCTCACACTGCACATGCTGTCATGCATGAGTATGCAGAGCTCTGCATGATTCGTCAATCCGAGTTCCTGTACCGGCGCGAAGGCCGGAGGTGAATTCCTTAGACAGACGAAGGAGTTGCGTCAATAATCGTTAGCCATGGGAAAGACCTATGAGCGCATCGACGGCAGGCTCCGGACGTTCATCGAGGAGCAACCCCTCTTCTTCACCGCGACCGCCCCGCTCTCCGGCGACGGCACGGTCAACCTCTCGCCCAAGGGCCTCAAGGGCTCCTTCGCCGTCATCGACGAACTGACCGTGGCCTACCTGGACTTCGCCGGGTCCAACGCGGAGACCATCGCGCACCTCAGGGAGAACGGCCGGATCACCCTGATGTGGTGCGCCTTCCAGGGACCGCCGAACATCGTGCGCGTGCACGGCCGGGGCGAGCCCGTCTTCCGGGACGACCCTCGCTTCAAGGAGCTGCTCGGCCACTTCCCGGACCTCGACCCGACCCCGCACGGACTGCGCGCGATCATCGTCGTACACGCGGACCTGGTCCGGGACACCTGCGGATACGCCGTTCCCTACATGGCGTACGAGAACGACCGTGACCTGCACGAGAAGCGTTTCGCACGGGAGGACGACGTTTCGCTGGGCGCGTACTTCGAGAAGAAGGAGCATGTCGCGACGAGCCTGGACGGACTACCCGGGCTGCCGTTGCCGCTTCCGCCGTCTACCGTCTGAGCCATGCGTCCCGGTGTCGTGCTGGCCCTCGTGTCCGCGTCCTCGCTCGCCCTGCTCGGCTCCGCCCCGGGCACCGGGTCCGAGCCGCTGCCCACGCGGATGGCGGACACCGGCGGCGGCAGCCAGCTGATCATCGCGCAGGCGGACAGCGCCGGCTCCACCTCGGGCACGCTCACCTGGTGGGACCTGAAGGACGGGCAGTGGGTGCGGGCCGGTACGGCACCGGCGCGGTTCGGGGAGAACGGGCTCGTCGACGGCGGCTCACGCGTGCAGGGCACGAACACCACGCCGACCGGGCTCTACGGCCTTCCGTTCGGCTTCGGGATCAAGGCGCCGCCGAGCGGGACGAGCGTCGAGTACCGGGCGGTGAAGGAGAGCTCGTGGTGGTGCCAGGACAATGACTCGGCGTCGTACAACCGGTGGGTGGATCCGCTGCCGGGCGACTGCCGGGCCTCCGAGTCGGAGCACCTGATCTCCTACACGACGCAGTACGCGTACGCGCTGGCCGTCGGGTTCAACTACGACCAGCCGGTGCGGGGGCGTGGCGCCGGTATCTTCCTGCATGTCAACGGGCTTGGGGCGACGGCCGGTTGCGTGTCGGTGCCGGAAGACGCGATGCAGCGGATCCTGCGGTGGGCCGAGCCCGGGAAGGGGCCGCACATGGCCATCGGGACCATGGACGGGGTGACGGCTCTCACCCGGTACTGAAGGCCGGCAAACGCACCCGGAACGTCGTGGCGCCCGGTGTGCTCTCCAGGTCCACACTGCCCCCGTGCGCCTCCGTCACCGCCGTCACGATCGACAGGCCCAGGCCCGCTCCGGCGCCGGGGGCGTCCGCTCGGCGGCGGTGTTCCGCTCGGGTGAAGCGTTCGAAGACGTCGGGCTGGATGCCCTCGGGGACGCCGGGGCCGTCGTCGTGGACGGACAGGAGGGCCGAGTCGGTGGTGGTCTCCAGGGTGACCGTGACCTTGGTGCCGACGGGCGTGTGCACACGCGCGTTGGCCAACAGGTTGGCCAGCACCTGGTGGAGTCGGTGGGCGTCTCCCTCCACCGTCACCGGTTCCTCCGGGAGGTCCAGGGTCCAGCGGTGGCCGGGGCCGGTGGCGCGGGCGTCCGTGACCGCGTCCAGGACGAGGTGGGTCAGATCGACCGGGCTGCGCTCCAGCGGGCGGCCCGCGTCGAGGCGGGCCAGCAGGAGCAGGTCGTCGACCATCTCGCCCATACGGGCGGACTCGGCCGTGATGCGCCGCAGGGCGCGGGTCACCTCCGGTGGTACCGGGCCCGGATGCAGGAGGGCCAGTTCGGCGTGGCCGCGGACCGAGGCGACCGGGGTGCGCAGCTCGTGGCTGGCGTCGGCGGCGAAGCGGCGCAGCCGCTCCTCGCTCGCGTGCCGCTTGGTCAGCGCGTCCTCGACATGGCCGAGCATGCGGTTGAAGGCCCCGGCGACCCGGCCGACCTCGCTGTCCGGGTCGGTGTCCGGAGCGCGCGCCGGCAGCGCCACCTCACCGCTGGCCAGCGGGAGCTCACTGACCCGGGTGGCGGTGGCGGCGACCCGGCTGAGCGGGCGCAGCGACCAGCGCACCCAGAAGGCGCCGGCCACGCCGGTCACCACGAGCGCGAGGCCGAAGACGACCCCGGCGACCAGTTCCAGGCGGTGGACCGTTGCCTGGACCGGCTCCAGCGGCAGGCCGACGATCAGCACGTCCCCGTCCCGGCCGGCGGAGGCGACGACCCGGTAGTCGTCCAGGGCGGAGAGCTCGACGGTGCGGGGCCGGCCGTCGGCCGGCAACCGGGCCAGGCGTGCGCTGTCCTGTGCCGTCAGGTCGACGCTCAGGTCGGCGGACGGGTCGCCGACCCGGATGAGGCCCTTGTTGGTGACCGTGCCGTTCAGCAGGCGCGCGCCGAACGTGCCGGTCGCCATCCTGCGGGTGTCGCCGTGTTCGTCCCCGTCATGGTCGTCCGGCGGTCTGCCGCCCCGCTCCAGGCTCTCCGGGAACCGGGTGCCGACCTGGGTGAGCTGTTCGTCCAGGCGCTGGGTGAGGAAGCCGTTCAGCTCGACGACCGCCGCCAGGCCCACGGCCGCACAGCTCACCGCCAGCAGCACCACCAGGCCGAAGGTCAGCCGTGCGCGCAGGGTGCGGAGGCGGGGCAGCCGCGGGTGCCGTACGGACCTCATATGGTCACCGGCTTCAGGACGTAGCCCGCTCCGCGCACCGTGTGGATCATGGGCTCGCGGCCCGCGTCGACCTTCTTGCGCAGGTAGGAGATGTACAGCTCCACGACATGGGCGCGGCCCCCGAAGTCGTACGACCACACCCGGTCGAGTATCTGCGCCTTGCTCAGCACTCGGCGCGGGTTGCGCATGAGGAAGCGGAGGAGTTCGAACTCCGTGGGTGAGAGTTCGACCAGTCCGCCGGCCCGGGTGACCTCGCGGGCCTCCTCGTCCATCACGAGGTCGCCCACGATCAGCCGCGGCCCCTCTTCCTGCTGCCGGGCCATGCCCGCCCGGCGCAGCAGGCCGCGCAGCCGGGCGACGACCTCCTCCAGGCTGAAGGGCTTGGTGACGTAGTCGTCGCCGCCCGCGGTGATGCCCGCGATGCGGTCCTCGACCGCGTCCCGTGCCGTGAGGAAGAGGACACAGACGTCCGGCTTCACCTCGTGCAGGCGGCGCAGCACGGCGAAGCCGTCGGTGTCCGGGAGCATCACGTCCAGGACGACGGCGTCGGGCAGCAGCTCGCGGGCGGTGGTCAGGGCCGAGGCGCCGTCGCCGGCCGCGCGGACCTCCCAGCCCTCGTAGCGCAGGGCGCCGGTGAGCACCTCCGCGAGGTCGGGGTCGTCGTCGACGACGAGGACGCGCAGCGGGGTGCCGTCGGGTCGGGTGAGGGCCGGGCGGCCGGAACGGGTGGTGTTCATCGCGCTTACCAGCATCGCCCAGGTGCCGGGTGGGACGTACCGCCCGCTCTGTGAGTTTTCTCTGAGTGCGCCCCCCGTCAGCTGAACGCGGGCTGAGGACAGCCTCTGAGTCTCCTCTCGAAGTCCCTGGTCACAGGCTCGCTCAGAGGTGGCTCAGAGCTTCGCCCCGCACAGTGGCCGGTACGGCCGACGAGCCCGGTACGACCGACGAAGGGACAGCCACTGATGACCACCGTGGATGCGCGGCATGCGGCCCCGCCCGTGCCCGTGACCGCACGCCGCTCCCCCGCCGGGCCCGTGCTGGCCGTGCTGTGGGCCGGGGCGGCGGCCGTGGTCGCGCTCTGGTGGGCGGACACCGGGTCCGTGGTCGGTACGGCCGGCTGGCTGACCGGCGCCGGGCGGATCGCCGGGCTGCTGTGCGGGTACGCCTGCGCGGTGCTCGTCGGCCTGATGGCCCGGGTGCCGCTGCTGGAGAGGCGGATCGGCTCGGACCGGGTGGCCCGGTGGCACGCGATGGCCGGCCGGTACACGGTCTGCCTGCTCGTCGCCCACATCGTGCTGATCCTCGCCGGATACGCGGCCCAGGACGGGGCCTCGCTCTGGCACGAGACGATGACCGTCGTCCTGGACTACCCGGACATGCTCAAGGCCACCGCCGGGACGGTGGTCCTCTTCGCGGTCGGCATCACCTCGGCCCGGGCGGTGCGCCGCCGGACCAGTCACGAGTTCTGGTACTACGTCCACCTGCTGACGTACGCGGCCGTCTTCCTGGCGTTCTTCCACCAGCTGACGCTGGGGGACGAGTTCAACGGCAAGCCGGTCGCGACCGCGCTCTGGTACGCGCTGTACCTGGGGGTCGGGGCCCTGGTGCTGTGGTTCCGGATCCTCGCCCCGGTCCGGCTCAACCGGCGCCACCAGTTGTGTGTCGACTCGGTTCACAAGGAGGCACCGGGTGTGTACTCGGTCGTCGTACGCGGGCGGCACCTGGACGAACTCGGCGCGCGGCCGGGGCAGTTCTTCCGCTGGCGGTTCCTCGGAAAGGGCATGGCCTGGACGTCGACGCCGTACTCGCTGTCGGCACCGCCGCGCCCGGAGCTCCTGCGCATCACGGTCAAGGCGCTCGGCGACCACAGTGCGGCCGTCGCGCTGCTGCGGCCCGGCACCCGGGTGTGGGCGGAGGGCCCCTACGGCTCGCTGACCGCAGACCGGGCCGCCGGCCACCGCTCCCTGCTGATCGCGGCCGGCGTCGGCGTCACCCCGCTGCGTGCGCTCTTCGAGACGCTGCCCGGCGAGGTCACCCTGCTGTACCGCGCGCGCAGTGTCGAGGACCTGGCGCTGGGCGGCGAACTGGAGGCGATCGCCCGCTGGCGCGGCGGACGGGTGCTGTACGCGCTGAACGGCCCGCGGGGAGAGCGCCCGGGCATCACGGCGGAGTCGCTGCGCGCGACCTTCCCGGGCCTCGCCGGCCACGACGTCTACATCTGCGGGCCGCACGGCTTCGCGCGGGACGTGTACGAGGCGCTGCGGGCGGCCGGGGTCCCGGACGGCCGGATCCACCACGAGTCGTTCGAACTGTGAGGCAGGTCAAGTGCACGCCCTGAAGAAGAACCGCCCCCTGCGCCGCATCGTCCTGGCGAGTGCCGCCACGGTCTCCGGGATGGTGCTGCTGCTGTCGCTGAAGCCGCACACGGCTCCCACGTTGGCGACGGCGAGCACCCGGCCACCTGCCGTGTCCGGCGGTTCGAGTCCGTCGACCGGCTCCGGTTCCCGTTCCGGCACCAGGACCGTCACCGGTGACACCGTCCGGACCCGCTGGGGACCGGTCCGGGTACGGGCGACGATCAAGAGCGGCAGGCTCACGGACGTGACGGCCGTGCAGTACCCGCAGGACAACCCGCGCGACCAGGAGATCAACAGCTACGCGCTCCCCCAGCTGCGGCGCGAGGCGCTGGCCGCGCAGAGCGCGGACATCGACATGGTGTCGGGCGCCACGTACACCAGCACCGGCTACCGGCAGTCCCTCCAGTCCGCGCTGGACTCGGCGGGGCTGTGAGGCGGGGCCCCTGAACACCCGGCGCATGCGGCACGTATCTCTGGGCCAAGGGTCAAGTCCCCACGGAGGAACCGTGACCACCACGCTCGCAGGCGGACGTGCCGCCCGCCGACAGACGATGCGCCGCATCCGCCCGCGCCGCTCCCCGGCCGTCCCGCTGCTGCTCGCCGTCTGGGCGGGCGCGGCGGCCGTGCTGTGGCTCTGGTGGCACAACACACCGTCCGTCGCCGACGACAACAGCAGGATCCTCAACGCGGGCCGGATCACCGGCCTGCTGGCCGGCTATCTGATGGCGCTGGTCGTGCTCCAGATGGCACGCGTACCGGCGCTGGAGCGCCGGGTCGGCTCCGACCGGGTGGCCCGCTGGCACGCGATGAGCGGCCGTTACACGCTCTGCCTGATCGTGGCGCACGTGTTCCTCACCATGTGGGGGTACGCGCTGCAGGCGGGCAAGTCGCTCGGCGACATCGTGCAGCAGACCGTCGACTCCATCAACCAGCTGCCCGACCTGGGCAAGGCGGCCGTCGGCACCGGCGTGTTCGTGCTCATCGGGCTGACGTCGATCGGCGGGATCCGCCGCCGGATGCCGTACGACACCTGGTACCACGTCCACCTGATGACGTACGCGGCGGTGTTCCTGACGTTCTGGCACCAGATCAGCACCGGGAACGACTTCGCGGTCGAGCCCGCCGCCAAGACCTTCTGGTACGGCCTGTACGGCACCGTCACCGCGCTGGTGATCTGGTACCGCATCCTCACCCCGGTCCGGCTGAACCTGCGGCACCGCATGCGCGTGGAGGCGGTCATCGAGGAGACCCCGGGCATCGTGTCGGTGCTGATCGGCGGGCGGAGGCTGCACCGGATGGGCGCCGAGGCGGGACAGTTCTTCCGCTGGCGGTTCCTCGCCCCCGGGATGCGGTTCAGCTCGCACCCGTACTCCCTGTCGGCGGCGCCCCGCCCCGACATGCTGCGGATCACGGTCAAGGCCATCGGTGACCACAGCGAGCGGCTGCGCGAGCTGACGCCCGGCACCCGGGTGTGGGCGGAGGGCCCGTACGGCGCGATGACCGCGCAGCGCCGCAGCCGGGGCAAGGTTCTGCTGGTCGCGGGCGGGGTCGGGATCACGCCGATGCGGGCGCTGTTCGAGACGCTGCCCGGCGCGGCCGGTGACATCACCCTGCTCTACCGGGCCAACAGCACCCAGGACCTGGCGCTGTGGGACGAGCTGGCGAAGATCGCCGACGAACGGGGCGCCCGGCTGATGTACGCGGTGAACAGTCCGGAGGGCGAGCGGCCGGACATCTCGGCGGAGAACCTCCAGCGGAAGATCCCGGACATCGAGCGCCACGATGTGTTCATGTGCGGCCCGGCCGGGTTCGCGCAGTCGGTGTACGAGGCGCTGCGCGGCGCGGGGGTCCCCGCCCGCCGCATCCACCACGAGTCGTTCGAGATGTGAGCAGGAGCTGCGAAGCGATGAGGAAGAGCCACCCGATCCGGCGCGTCGTCCTGGCCACGGCCGCCACCGTGTCCGGTGTCGTACTGCTGCTGTCGCTGAAGCCGGCGTCCGGCCCGGCCTCGGCGTCGGCGGTGGGCGCGGCACCGTCACAGGGCGCGGGGGCGCAGCAGTCACCGCAGGGCGGCACCGCGGGCGACGCGCAGGCCTCCGCCGGCTCCGGCACGGTGACCGGTGACGCGGCGCAGACGCAGTACGGGACCGTGCAGGTACGGCTGACCGTGGCCGGCGGCAAGGTCACCCAGGCCGAGGCGGTGCAGGCGCCCAAGGGCGGACTCAGCGACCAGAAGACCGCCATGGCCGTGCCCAGGCTCAACCAGGAGGCCGTCGCGGCACAGAGCGCGCGGATCGACTCGGTGTCGGGGGCGACGTACACGAGCGCGGGGTACAGGAAGTCGCTGCAGTCGGCGCTGGACAAGGTGAAGTCGGCGCCGGCGGCGCACGCCGGATCCTCGGGGGCCGCGCAGGCGCGCACCGTCACCGGGAAGGTCGCGCAGACCCAGTACGGTCCCGTCCAGGTGCGCGTCACCGTCGCCGGTGGCAAGGTCACCAAGGCGGAGGCGGTACAGGCGCCCAAGGGCGGCCTCAGCGACCAGAAGACGGCCATGGCGGTCCCGAAGCTCAACCAGGAGGCCGTCGCGGCCGGGAACGCGGACATCGACGCCGTCTCCGGCGCGACCTACACCAGCACCGGCTACAAACAGTCGCTGCAGTCCGCGCTGGACCAGGCCGGTGGCTGACACGGTGACCGGGCCGGCCGGGACTCCCGCCGCGGTGCGTCATGCGGAGGAGGTCATGGGGACCGTCTTCTCCTTCGACGTCCGCGGCGGGGATCCGCGTGCGGTACGGGAGGCGCTGGCCGAAGCGGTCGCCGGGCTGCACCGGGCGGACGCGGTCTTCAGCACCTACCGGGAGGACAGCGAGATCTCGCGGCTGGCCCGGGGCGAGCTGACCGTGGCGGAGTGCGCGCCGGAGGTCGCCGAGGTGCTGGACCTCGCGGCCGAGGCGGAACACACGAGCGAGCGCTGGTTCAGCCCCCGGTACCGGGGTGCCCTGGATCCCACCGGGATCGTCAAGGGCTGGGCGGCGGAGCGGGCCGCGCGGCTGCTGGCGGAGGTGGCCGGGGTGCGCGGGGTCAGCGTGAACGGAGGCGGGGACGTGCAGATGCTGGGTTCGCCGGAGCCGCACCGGCCGTGGCGCGTGGGCGTGTCCGACCCGTTGCGTCCGGGCGGTCTCGCGGCGGTGATCTCGGCAGCGGGCGCGGACGAACTGTCGGTGGCGACGTCGGGCACGGCCGAGCGGGGCGCACACATCGTGGACCCGCGGACGGGCAGGCCCGCGGTCACGGACCTGGTGTCGGTGACGGTGGTGGGGCCCCGGCTGACCTGGGTGGACTGCTGGGCCACGGCGGCGTTCGCGATGGGGTCGCGGGCGGGGCTGGGGTGGCTGGAGTCCCTGCCGGACGTGGAGGGCCTGCTGATCACGGCGGGCGACGAGGTGCGCTGCACCGGGGGGTTGGCGGCGCGTCTGGGCTGACGCCGACGTTTTCCCGGGCAACTTTTTTCCTGCGAAGCCATCCGAATCGCGCCCTGAGACGTACCCCCTGTGAAACAAGTTTCGGGAGGAACGCAATGGCTATCTTCAGCAAGCTCATGCCGGCCAGGCGCGACCACGGCGACCACGGCGGCAGCGGGCACGACAACGGCAGCGGCCACGGCCACGACCACGGCGACCACGGCGACCACGGCGACCACGGTGACCACGGCGGCGACCACGGCCACGGCGGCCACGGCGGCTACTGATCCCACAGGAAAGCTGAGCGGACCGGGACAGCGAATGACCCGGTCCGCTTCGGCGGTCCCGAAGAACGCATCCCATGGTGCACGTCCTGCGGCGTCTGCTGGCGGCGGGTGAGGTCTCCGACTCCGTCGTCGCGGCGGCACCCCCTGTCCCGCCGCGTGAGGTGTTCCGGCGGTTCTGGCCCTACACCAGGGGCGGCCGCCGCTGGCTGGTCCCCGTTCTCTTCTTCAGCCTGGCCGGTCCGCTGGTCGAGGGCGCGGAGATCTGGATCTTCAAGGTCGTCGTGGACGATGTCCTCGTCCCCCGCGACCTGCGGCCGCTGCTCTGGATCGCGCCGGCCTATCTGGGGCTCATGGTGTGCTCCGGCATCCTGGACTTCGCCGACGGCGTGACGTCCACCTGGGTCGGCGAACGTTTTCTGCTCTCGCTCCGCGCCGATGTGTTCCGGCACGTCCAAGGGCTCTCGCTCGGCTTCTTCGAACGCCGGCGGCTCGGGGACGTGCTCTCCCGCATCACGGGGGACGTCGACGCGGTCGAGACGTTTCTGCTCTCGGGCGTGGCGGATGCCCTCTACTACGTGATCCAGCTGGGTGTCTTCCTGAGCCTGCTGTTCTACCTGCGGTGGGACCTCACGCTGCTCGCCCTGGCCATCGTGCCACTGTTCTGGGCCGCCGCCCGGCACTTCTCGCGGCTGATCAAGACGGCGTCACGGGAGCGCAGGCGGCGCAGCGGCTCGCTCAGCGCCGTCGCCGAAGAGGCGCTCGGCAACGTCGCCCTGGTCCAGGCGTACAACCGGCAGGGGTGGGAGGAGAGCCGGTTCGAGCGGGAGAGCGTCGGCAGGTTCAGGGCGGCGATGGTGTCGGCGCGGATCCGGGGCGTCTACCGGCCCCTCGTCGAGATCATCGAGGTGGTCGGCGGCCTCGCGGTGATGGGCCTCGGCACGTGGAAGCTGGCGCAGGGACAGCTCACGCTGGGCGGGCTGCTGGTCTTCCTGGCGCTGATCGGCAAGCTCTACACCCCGGTCCGCGGCCTGTCCCGCCTCGGCAACACCTTCTACGCGGCTTCCGCCTCGGCCGAACGGATCGTCGAGCTGCTGGACCAGCGGCCGCAAGTGGTCGAGGCCCCGGGCGCCCGCCGGATCGGCCGCGCGCGGGGCGCGGTGGAGTTCGACGGAGTCTGGTTCCGCTATCCCGGCGCCTCCTCGTGGGCGCTGTCGGACGTGTCCTTCCATGTGGCGCCCGGGGAGACCCTGGCGCTGGTCGGGGCCAGCGGAGCCGGCAAGTCGACGCTCGCCAAGCTCCAGCTGCGCTTCTACGACCCCGACCGGGGAGCGGTCCGCCTGGACGGCGTCGACCTGCGGGACCTGCGTCTGGCCGACGTGCGGGAGAACGTCGCCGTGGTGCTCCAGGAGACGCTGGTCTTCCACGGCACCGTGCGGGAGAACATCGCCTACGGCCGGCCGGAGGCCACGGACGAGGAGATCCTCGCGGCGGCGCGTGCGGCGGACGCCCACGAGTTCGTCGAGCTGCTCCCCGAGGGGTACGACACCCCGGTCGGCCAGCGCGGCCGGACGCTGTCCGGCGGGCAGTGCCAGCGGCTGGCGATCGCCCGGGCGATGCTCAGGGACGCTCCCGTGCTGCTCCTGGACGAGCCGACCACCGGGCTCGACGTCCGGTCGGGCCGGCGGATCATGGACCCGCTGCGCCGGCTGATGGCCGGGCGGACGACCGTGGTCATCTCCCACAACCTGCTCACTGTCCGGGACGCCACGCGCATCGTGGTGCTCGACCACGGGCGCATCGTCGAGCACGGCGCCCACGACGATCTGCTGGGGCGCGGCGGCACGTATGCCCGGCTGCACCGGCTGAGCGCGGGCGCGGTGCTGTCATGAGCGGCCCCGCCCCCCTCCCGCCGGGCACGAAACCGGCTCCCGGGTACGAGATCCTGGCCCATCTGACCCGCACCGGCTGGCTCGACGTCTACGACGCCTGGAGCGAGGAACGGGCCTGCCGGTGCGTGATCAAGGCGCTGCGTCCGGACCGCCGGGAGGAGGAGCGGGTGCGCGAGCGGCTGTTGCGGGAGGGCCGTTGGCTGCGGGAGTTCAGCCATCCGCACCTGGTCCGGTGCTATGACAGCTTCGCGTCGCCGGAACCGCTCGTGGTCCTGGAGACGCTGACCGGCGAGACGCTGTCGTACCTCGTGGGCCGGTTGCGGCGCCGGCCGGCCGCGGCGGACGTGGCGCTGCTCGGCGGGCAGTTGTGTTCCGCGGTCCACTATCTGCACGGCCGGGGTCTGCTGCACCTGGACCTCAAGCCGTCCAACGTGGTGGTGGAGCGCGGCCATGCGAAGGTGCTGGACCTGAGCGTCGCGCGGCCGCCCGGGCCGGCGCCCGCCGGACTGGGCACGCTCTGCTACCTGGCCCCGGAGCAGGCCCGCGGCGGTGTGCTCACGGCCGCCGCCGACGTATGGGGCATCGGCGTCACGCTGTTCGAGGTGGCGTGCGGTGACGTGCCGTTCGGCCACGGGGAGACCGGGTCCCGGAACGGGGCCGCGGCGCAGGACGACACCCCCGGCGGCCCGGACAGCCGGTGCCCGCAGGCGGAGCGGACCGCCCCGCCGATCGCCTCCCGGCGGCGGCTGCCGCCCGCGCTCGCCGCCGCCGTCGACAGCTGCCTGCGGATCGACCCGGCGTCCCGGCCCACGGTCGCCGAACTCGCCGCAGCCCTGGAGTCGGCGCTGCCCCTGACGCGCCGTCCGTGAGCCGGACCGGCTGCGTCTCAGGCCTCCGCCGGCTCGACCACCTGGCCCTTTTGCAGATCGGCTGTGGCGAAGACGGTGCCGTCCGGCGACGTCAGCCGGGCGCGGGAGACGGCCGACAGGTCGCCGTGAGCCCCGATGCCCCAGTCGCCGCGGCCGCCGCGCACGGGGAAGTCCCCGATGCGGAGCAGGCTGCCGTCCGAACGCTCGAGAAGACAGGTGACCGTTCCACTGTAGGCGGCGTGGGCCCCGGAGAGATCGACGGACATGAAGATCCAGGCGGGGCTGCCCGGGTGGGCGTAGAACTCGCCGACCGACCGGCCGCTGGCCGCGATCATGTCGCCCACCAGCATGGGCTCGGAAATGGTGGCGGGTGCGGCCGCCGTGACCTCCTGCACCGCGGTGCCGAGCGCCCAGCCGGCGAACCCGATGGCGACCGCGAGCGTGGTGGCGACCGCCGCGAGCCGCAGCCGGGCCCGGCGCACATGGCCGCGGAGTGGCCGGGGCATGCGACTGGACGCGCGCGCGCCCTCCGGCCCGGTCGCCTGCTGGACCAGACTGCGCGCTACCCGGCCCTCGAAGCCGGGCGGCGGGTCGCTGTCCGGCAACAGGCCGATCAGCCGGTCGCCGATCAGGGTGAGTTGCCGGACGTGCTCCCGGCAGTGCGCGCACCGGTCCAGGTGGGCGACCGCCTCGGCCCGCTCGCTGCCGCACAGCACACCCAGTGCGAGCTCGGCGCCGATCTCGCGCAGCGTGTCGCAGCTACGGTCACTGGACATGGTCGCCTCGTTGCGAAGACACGAGGGTGGTGCGCAGTTTCGCCATCGCGGCCCTGACCCGCGTCTTGGCGGTGCCCAGCGGGATCCCCTCCCGGTCGGCGATCTGCTGGGCCGTCAGCCCGTAGATGCCCGCCATCACCAGCGCCCGGGCCTGTCCCCGCGGCAGCCGCGCCAAGGCGGCCCGGAGCTGGGAGGAGGCCTCGTCGGCCAGGGCCCACTGCTCGGGGGTCTCGGTGACGGCATCGAGGAGGGCGTCGAGTTCCTCCGACGCCATCGGCTCGGTCCGGCGTGCGCGGACGGCGTCGACGGCCAGGTTGTGCGCGATGGTCGTCAGCCAGGTGGCGACCGAGCCCCGCCGGGAGTCGTAGATCTGGGCATGCTGCCACGCCCGCTCGAACGTCAGCTGGGCGACGTCCTCAGCGACTTGCTGATCACGCGTGACCGCCATGGCGACTCCGAACACCCGGTGCTGGAACCTTCGCACGAAGACTTCGGCGAGTTCCGGATCACCGGTGGCCAGCCCGGACAGCAGAGCCTCGTCCGGGAGGCGGCTCACGGGAAACCGGAATCCCGACACACTTCTGTATACGGTCGAGGGCCTCCACGGGATTGCCCGCAAGGTCGCCCGCCCGCCGCGGAAGATCACATTCCCATTCTGCTCCGCCCGGCAGGCCGCCGCATGCGGGGTCAGTGACCGTTCTGCGCCAGCCGCAGCAGATGGTCCGCCAGGGCCTGTCCCCCGGTCGGCTCCCGGCTGATCAGCAGCAGCGTGTCGTCGCCGGCGATCGTGCCCAGGATGTCGTGCAGTTCGGCCTGGTCGATGGCCGAGGCCAGGAACTGCGCGGCACCCGGCGGGGTGCGCAGGACCACGAGGTTGGCGGAGGCCTCCGCGGAGATCAGCAGCTCCTGGGACAGGCGCCGCATCCGCTCCTCCTTCGCCGACTCCCCGAGCGGCGCGCGCGGGGTGCGGAACCCGCCCTCGCTCGGCACCGCGTAGATCAGCTCGCCGTCGGTGTTGCGGATCTTCACCGCGTTCAGCTCGTCGAGGTCCCGGGAGAGCGTCGCCTGGGTGACGCTCAGCCCGTCGTCGGCGAGCAGCTTCGCCAGCTGGCTCTGCGAACGCACCGGCTGCCGGTTGAGGATGTCCACGATCCGGCGGTGCCGCGCGGTACGGGTCTGCGGGACGGCCGGTCCGGCACCCGCCGCCTGCTCGTGATCCTGCGCCTGGCTCATCGTCGTCCTATTCTCCGGATCGTCCGTCCCCATTCACTGGGTTCGCTGCGTCGAGGATTCCGGGCAGCGCCTGGAGGAAGGCACCCGCCTCGGCGTCGGAGAGGTTCAGCGGCGGCATGAGCCGTACGACGTCGGGGGCGGGCGCGTTCACCAGGAACCCGGCCTCCTGGGCCGTCTGCTGCACCTGCTGCGCGCGCGGCCCGGTGAGCACGATACCCAGGAGCAGGCCCGCACCCCGCACATAATCGATCAACGGGTGGCCCAGTCCCTCGATTCCCTCGCGCAGCTTCTCGCTCTGCCGCTTGACGTTCTCCAGCAGTCCGTCGTTCGCCACGGTGTCGAGCACGGCGAGTCCGGCGGCACAGGCGACCGGGTTGCCGCCGAAGGTGGTGCCGTGGTGGCCGGGGTGGAGCAGTTCGGCGGCCCGGCCGAAGGCCACGGTGGCGCCGAGCGGCAGTCCGCCGCCGAGCTGCTTGGCGAGGGTGACGACATCGGGCAGCACACCCTCGTGGGCCTGGTACTCGAACCAGGTGCCGGTACGGCCGATGCCGGTCTGCACCTCGTCCAGGACCAGCAGGGCGCCGGTGGCCGCGGTGATGGCGCGGGCGGCCTTGAGGTAGCCGGCCGGCGGGACCACGACACCGTTCTCGCCCTGGATCGGCTCGATGATGACCAGCGCCGTCTCCTCGGTGACCGCGGCGGCGAGCGCCTGGGCGTCGCCGTAGGGGACATGGGTGACGTCGCCGGGCAGCGGCCGGAAGGGATCCTGCTTGGCGGGCTGGCCGGTGAGCGCGAGCGCGCCCGTCGTACGGCCGTGGAAGCCGCCGCTGGTGGCGACCATGTGGGTGCGCCCGGTGAGCCGGCCGATCTTGAAGGCGGCCTCGTTGGCCTCGGCGCCGGAGTTGCAGAAGAAGACCCGGCCCTCCCGGCCGAAGAGCTGGAGAAGCCGTTCGGCGAGGGCGACGGTGGGCTCGGCCATGAAGAAGTTGGAGATGTGGCCGAGCTGCCCGATCTGCCTGCTGACGGCCTCGACGATCGCCGGGTGGGCGTGGCCGAGGGCGTTGGTCGCGATGCCCCCGACGAAGTCGTGGTACTCCCGGCCCTCGGCGTCCCACACCTTCACGCCCTCGCCGCGCACGAGAGGCAGCCGCGGGGTGCCGTAGTTGTTCATGAGCGCGCCCTGCCAGCGCTGGGTCAGCTCCTGGTTACTCATGACTCCCCCTGTTCGACCGGAATGTCGTCGGGCACGACCATCGTGCCGATGCCTTCGTCGGTGAAGATCTCCAGCAGGATCGAGTGCTGGACCCGGCCGTCGATGACCCGGGCGGTGTGCACGCCGTTGCGCACGGCGTGCAGACAGCCCTCCATCTTCGGCACCATGCCGGAGCTCAACTCCGGCAGCAGCTTCTCCAGTTGGGAAGCGGTGAGACGGCTGATCACCTCGTCGGAGTTCGGCCAGTCCTCGTAGAGGCCCTCGACGTCGGTGAGGACCATGAGGGTTTCGGCGCCCAGTGCCGCAGCGAGTGCCGCAGCCGCCGTATCAGCATTGACGTTGTAGACATGTCCGTCGTCCTGACTGCGGGCGATCGAGGAGACGACCGGGATACGGCCGTCGGCGAGCAGCGCCTCGATGGCGCCCGTGTCGATCGCGGTGATCTCGCCGACCCGTCCGATGTCGACCAGTGCGCCGTCGATCTCCGGCTGGTGCTTGATGGCGGTGATGGTGTGCGCGTCCTCGCCGGTCAGGCCGATGGCGAACGGCCCGTGCTGGTTGAGCAGACCGACCAGCTCGCGCTGCACCTGGCCCGCGAGCACCATCCGTACGACGTCCATGGCGTCCTCGGTGGTGACGCGCAGGCCCGCCTTGAACTCGCTGACGATGCCGTGCCGGTCGAGGGCCGCGCTGATCTGCGGGCCGCCGCCGTGGACGACGACCGGCTTGAGGCCGGCGTGCCTGAGGAAGACGACGTCCTGGGCGAAGGCGGCCTTCAGTTCCTCGTTCACCATGGCGTTGCCGCCGAACTTGATGACGACGATCTTGCCGTGGTGCCGGGTCAGCCAGGGCAGCGCCTCGATCAGGATCTGGGCCTTGGGCAGTGCCGTGTGCTTGCGCGTCGTGGTCATGAGGAGTAGGCGCTGTTCTCGTGGACGTAGTCGGCGGTGAGGTCGTTGGTCCAGATGGTCGCGGTCTCGGTACCGGCGGCCAGGTCGGCGACGATGTGCACCTCGCGGTACCGCATGTCGACCTTCTCGCGGTCCTCACCGACGGAACCGTTCTTGCAGACCCACACTCCGTTGATGGCGACGTTGAGCTGGTCCGGTTCGAAGGCGGCCTGCGTGGTGCCGATCGCGGAGAGCACGCGGCCCCAGTTGGGGTCCTCGCCGTGGATCGCGCACTTGAGGAGGTTGTTGCGGGCGATGGAGCGGCCCACCTCGACGGCGTCCGCCTCGCTGGCCGCGTTGACCACCTCGACCTTGATGTCCTTGCTGGCGCCCTCGGCGTCACCGATGAGCTGCCGGCCGAGGTCGTCGCAGACCTGCGTCACGGCTGCGGCGAACTCCTCGTACTCGGGGGTGATGCCCGAGGCGCCGGAGGCGAGCAGCAGGACGGTGTCGTTGGTGGACATGCAGCCGTCGGAGTCGACCCGGTCGAAGGTGACCCTGGTGGCGGCGCGCAGGGCCTTGTCCAGGGTCTCGTTGTCCAGGTCGGCGTCGGTGGTGAGGACGACGAGCATGGTGGCGAGGCCGGGGGCGAGCATGCCCGCGCCCTTCGCCATGCCGCCGACCGTCCAGCCGTCCTTGGTGACCACTGAGGTCTTGTGGACGGTGTCGGTGGTCTTGATGGCGATGGCGGCCTTCTCACCGCCGTACTCGGACAGCTGGGCGGCGGCCGTCTCCACACCGGGGAGCAGCTTGTCCATGGGCAGCAGGACGCCGATGAGGCCGGTGGAGCAGACGGCGACCTCGATGGCGCCCCGGCCGAGCGCCTCGGCTGCCTTCTCGGCGGTGGCGTGGGTGTCCTGGAAGCCCTTCGGGCCCGTACAGGCGTTGGCGCCACCGGAGTTGAGGACGACGGCGGAGACCTGGCCGCCCTTCATGACCTGCTCGGACCACAGCACCGGCGCGGCCTTCACACGGTTGGAGGTGAAGACGCCCGCGGCGGCACGGCGGGGCCCGTTGTTGACCACGAGGGCCAGGTCGGGGTTGCCGTTCTCCTTGATCCCGGCGGCGATGCCCGCCGCCGTGAATCCCTTGGCTGCCGTGACGCTCACGGTGCGACTCCGATCGTGGAAAGCCCCGTCGTCTCAGGGAGACCCAGGGCGATGTTCATGCTCTGGACGGCACCGCCCGCGGTGCCCTTGGTCAGGTTGTCGATGGCGCTGATCGCGATGATGCGGCCCACGGACTCGTCGTACGCGACCTGGACCTGAACGGCGTTGGAACCGTGGACGGACGCTGTCGCGGGCCACCGGCCCCCGGGGAGCAGATGGACGAAGGGCTCGTCGGCGTAGGCCTTCTCGTAGGCGGCCCGCAGGGACTCCTCCGTCACCCCGTCGACAGCGGACGCGCTGCACGTGGCGAGGATTCCGCGCGGCATCGGCGCGAGCATCGGCGTGAAGGAGACCTTCACGGACCGGCCGGCGACCCCGCTGAGGTTCTGGATCATCTCGGGGGTGTGCCGGTGGCCGCCGCCGACGCCGTACGGCGACATGGAGCCCATGACCTCGCTGCCGAGCAGATGCGGCTTGGGTGCCTTGCCCGCGCCGGAGGTGCCGGACGCGGCGACGATCACCGCCTCGGGCTCGGCCAGTCCTGCGGCGTAGGCCGGGAACAGGGCCAGGGACACGGCGGTGGGGTAGCAACCGGGCACCGCGATGCGCTTGGACCCCTCCAGCGCGGCGCGGGCACCCGGAAGTTCGGGGAGGCCGTAGGGCCAGGTACCGGCGTGCTCGGAGCCGTAGAAGGTCTCCCAGTCGGCCGGGTCCCTCAGCCGGAAGTCGGCGCCCATGTCGACCACGAGGACGTCCGGGCCGAGCTGCTCGGCGACGGCGGCGGACTGTCCGTGCGGCAGCGCGAGGAAGACCACATCGTGCCCGGCGAGCGCCTCGGCCGTGGTCGGGGCGAGCACACGGTCGGCCAGCGGCAGCAGATGGGGCTGGAGCGCGCCGAGCCGCTGGCCGGCGTTGGAGTTCCCGGTCAGGGCACCGATCTCGACCTCGGGGTGTGCGAGGAGCAGGCGCAGGAGCTCTCCGCCCGCGTATCCGCTCGCTCCGGCCACCGCCGCACGTACCGCCATGTCCATCCTCCTCGTGATGGCATGACTATACGTAGCGCTGCACTTTTATGCAACGACTATGCGATCGGCCTGGGGAGCATCACCCAGCGGGAGACGACGAAGGTGACCGGGATCGCCGCGGCGGAGGCGAGCAGCGGGGCGAAACGGCTGCCGGCGTGCAGGACGTCGACGATCACATACACGCCGACCGTGGTGATGAGGAAGTTGGTCACATTGGTCAGGGGGAACAGCAGGAACTTCCGCCAGGTGGGCCGCGTCCGGTAGGTGAAGCGGGCGTTCAGGAAGAAGGATCCGACCATGCTGAGCGCAAAAGCGAGAACATGCGCGGCCAGGTAGGGCAGCCACGTGAGGAACACCAGGTAGAGACAGTAATAGGCGGCGGTGTTGATGACGCCGACCAGGGCGAAGGTGAGGATCTGTCGCTTCAAGGAGTGAGGTCTTTCGTCCGTTCCACGTCGGTCGCCTTCACCGGAAAGTGCGGACGACCCTTCACCTCGTGGTAGATGCGGCCGGTGTCCTCCCGGATCACTCCGGGCCGCACAGATTCCAGGAGTTACGGTGAACCCGCCTTGCGGGCCGCATAGGCGCGGGCGGCCCGGACCCGGTTGCCGCACTTGGTCGTGCACCAGCGGCGGGCGCCGTGGGAGCGCAGGAACCAGCGGGCGCAGCCCTGGGCGGCACACTCGGTGAGCTGGCCGGCGTCCGCGCCGGTGAGCAGGTCGGCGGCATCCTCGGCGAGCAGCGAGAGCGCGGCGGCGGCCGGGTTTCCGGTGTCGGGGAGGTCGGCGCGCCGGGGGCCGTCGGGGGTCCAGGCGAGCCGGGGGGTGGCGGGCGCGGCGGCGAGGGCGGCGTTGAGGGCATCGAGGGCGCCGGCCGGTGGATCGCCCACGGTGCCGCGGGCCTCGAAGAGGGCGCGCATCGCCTCGCGCAGGGCGCGCAGCCGCCCGGACTGTCTGCCGTTCAGGTCCACCCGGTCGGGCAGCAGCTCGTGCCGGACCAGCCAGAGATGCGCTGCCTCGGTGTCGTCGAGCAGGTCGACCTCGCCGTGGCTGACGGTGAAGCGTGTGTTGACCAGCGCCAGCGAGACATACCGGTCCTCGCCCGGAACCGGGAGCTGGCGCAGATGGACGGGGGCCTCGTGATCCACGGCCCTCATGATAATCCTTGCGCTTCTCCGTGAGGAAGGCTTAGCGTGCCTCACGGAGAACACCCGCCGAAACCGTGAGACAGACCCTGAGAGGTGAGCCGTCGTGGCCTTCGACGTGCACGCGCTGCGCAAGGACTTCCCGATCCTGGAGCGGACCCTGGACAGCGGCGCCCCGCTCGTCTACCTGGACTCCGGGGCCACCACCCAGAAACCGCTGCAGGTCCTCGACGCCGAGCGGGACTTCTACCTGAACCGCAACGCGGCCGTGCACCGCGGCGCGCACCAGCTCGCGGGCGAGGCGACGGAGGCGTACGAGCAGTCCCGGCGGACGGTCGCCCGGTTCATCGGCGCCGCCGCCGACGAGGTGGTCTTCACCCGGAACACCACCGAGGGCATCAACCTCGTCGCCTACGCGCTCGGCAACGCGGGCCGGCTCGGCCCCGGCGACCGGATCGTGGTGACCGAGATGGAGCACCACGCGAACCTGGTCCCCTGGCAGCAGCTCGCCGAGCGGACCGGGGCCCGGCTCGACTGGTTCGGGCTCACCGACGACGGCCGGCTCGACCTGTCCCGGGCCGACGAGCTGCTGGACGAGCACACCAAGGTGCTCGCCCTCACCCACCAGTCCAATGTGCTCGGCACGCTCAACCCGGTCCGCGAACTCGCCGACCGCGCCCATGCGTTCGGCACCCTGGTGGTCGTGGACGGCGCCCAGTCGGTGCCGCACCGCCCGGTCGACGTGACGGACCTGGGCGCGGACTTCCTCGCCTTCTCCGGGCACAAGATGCTCGGCCCGAACGGCGTCGGCGTGCTGTGGGGACGCGCGGACCTGCTCGCCGGCCTGCCGCCGTTCCTCACCGGCGGCTCGATGATCGAGCTCGTCGAGATGGACCGCACCACCTTCCTGCCGCCGCCGCAGCGCTTCGAGGCGGGCGTGCCGATGACCTCGCAGGCGGTGGGGCTCGCGGCGGCGGTGGAGTACCTGGAGCGGCTGGGCATGGCGGAGGTGGCGGCGTACGAGGACACCCTCACCGCCCGCGCCCTGGAGCTGCTCGGCGAGGTCCCCGGCGTGCGGATCGTCGGCCCGCGCGACCTCACCGACCGTGGCTCGGCGGTCTCCTTCACCGTCGACGGCATCCACCCGCACGACGTGGGTCAGGTGCTGGACGAGCGGGGCGTGGCGGTCCGCGTGGGCCACCACTGCGCCCGGCCGATCGTCAGGCGGTACGGCATCCCGGCGACCACCCGGGCGAGCTTCTACGTCTACAACACCCTGGACGAGGTGGACGCGCTGGTGGAGGGGGTCCGGGCGGCCCAGGAGTACTTCGGCAGTTGACCTGCGCCGCCCTGGTGCTGCGGGCGACGATCCGGCACCTGCACCGCCACACGGTCACGCTTTAAGCTCGATCGCGTCCGAAGGGGGCGGGGAACGGAAAGGCACTGAGGTGAACGACGGGTTCTGGCCGGTGGCCGACGTGCTGGCGCACCTCACCGGCCGCTGGCGCGTCGAGCGGGGCGTGCGGGATCTTGCGGGCGGGGACGAGGGCCGCTTCGAGGGTGTCGTCCACTTCACCCCGCTGACCGGCCCGGGCCTGCTGCACGAGGAGTCCGGCACCTTCACCTGGCAGGGCGTGACGCGCCCGGCGACCCGGACGCTGCGGTTCCTGCCGGGGCCCACGCCGGGCACGGCCGACGTGCGGTTCGCGGACGGGCGGCCCTTCCACCGGCTGGACCTGACCACGGGCCGGTATGTCGCCGACCACCCGTGCGCGGCCGACCTCTACCGGGGTGAGTTCACCGTCCAGGACGCCGACCACTGGCGCACGGTGTGGCGGGTCGGCGGTCCGGCGAAGGATCTGGTGCTGACCACGGACTATGTGCGCGAGGGCTGAGCGCGGACAGTGTCCAGGCGGAGGTTCCAGCGGCCCGCGCCGCCGGTGACGGTGGACGCGGACAGCGGGCGCACGTCGATGTTCCAGTAGGTCGCGGGCGGCGCCTTCAGGGCGTAGACCAGGGCCGCGCGGATCACGGCGGGCTCGGCCACGGCGACGATCCGGCCGGCGTCGTCCGCCGGCCGGGTGTCCAGCCAGCCGCCGACCCGGGAGATGAAGGCCAGCAGGGACTCGCCGCCGTGCGGGGTGGCGCGCGGATCGGCGAGCCAGGCGTCCACCGCCTCCGGCTCCCGGGCCATCGCCTCGCCCAGGGTCATCCCGCGCCAGCGGCCCATGTCGCACTCCCGCAGGGCCAGTTGGACCAGCGGGGCATACCCGAGCGCGTCGCCGGTGGCCCGGCTGCGCGGGGTCGGCGAGCAGTAGCGCAGCTCGGCCGCCGCCAGCGGCAGCAGGTCCCCGGCGGCGCGCTGGACCTCGTCCCAGCCGGCCTGGTCCAGCGGCCGGTCGTCCTCGAAGCGCTCCGCGAGGAGCGGGGCGCTGCGTGCGGCGGCGACGAACGTCACCCTCAGTGGCATGCGGTGATGGTGAGCCCAGGGTGAGTGCAGGTCAAGGGCTGTCGCCGGGAAGTTACGGTGGGTGTACGGCAGCTCACCGCAACGGGCTGCCCAGGCGAAGGAACGGACCCCTACTGGAAGGGGTGGACCATCCACTGGTCGGGGCGGTCCAGCGGCCGGAAGCCCACCTTCTCGTACACCCCTTGGGCGTCCTGTGTGGCGAGCAGCATGCGGCGCAGGCCGTACGGGCCCAGGTGGTCGCGGATACGGCCGACGAGGGCGGTGCCGAGGCCCTTGCCGCGCACCGAGCGGTCCACGTACACATCGGCGAGCCAGGCGAACAGCGCCTGGTCGGTCACCACGCGCGCGTAGGCCACCTGCTCCCCCGAGGCCCGGTCGTACACCCCGAAGTTCAGCGAGGACGCCATGGCCCGCTCGTGCTTCTCGCGGGTCCGGCCGATCGCCCAGTAGGCGTCGGCCGACAGCCATCCGTGGACGCGGTCGACGTCGACGCGGGCGGTGTCGGCGGAGAACTCATAGCCGTCGGGGAGGGCGGGTGCGTCACTCATACCGGGATCCTCACAGGCCGAGGGCACGGGCGTCGACCGGATTCGTCCGCACCGCGCCCTGGAACACCTCGTCGCAGGCCGTCCGCAGGCGCCGTACCCCTTCGGTGATCTCGCCGGTCCCGGCGACCGCCGCGAAGCTCAGGCGGAGGTGGGCGGCGGGGGGTTCGGCGCTGAAGTAGGGGCGGCCGGGAGTGAGGGCGACGCCGGCGCGGAGCGCGGCCGAGGTGAGGGCGGACTCGTCGGTGCCGTCGGGGAGCCGGAGCCAGAGGTGGTAGCCGCCGGACGGGATGTGCGGCAGGGCGACCTCGGGCAGGTGCGCCGCGAGTGCGGCCGTCATGGCGTCGCGGCGGGTCTTCAACTCGGCGGACAGGGACCGCAGATGGCGGGGCCAGGCCGGGGAGCCGACCAGTTCCAGGGCCGCTTCCTGCAGCGGCCGGGGGACGAAGAAGCTGTCCACGACCTGGATGGCGCGCAGCCGTTCCAGCACCGGCCCGCGCGCGGCCAGTGCGCTCACCCGGAAGCTGGGCGAGGTGGCCTTGGTGAGCGAGCCGACGTGCACGACCACCCCGTCCGGGTCGTCGGCGGCCAGCGGGCGGGGCAGCGGGCCCGCGTCGGCGTGCACCAGACGCCGGACGAAGTCGTCCTCGACGACGAACGCGCCGGCCTCGCGGGCGATGCGCAGCACCTCGGCGCGCCGGGCCGGGGCCAGGACGGCACCGGTCGGGTTCTGGAACAGCGGCTGGCAGACGAACACCCGGGCGCCGCTGGCCCGGAAGGCGTCGGCGAGCAGGTCGGGGCGTACGCCGTCGGGGTCCACGGGTACCGGGACGGGGCGCAGTCCGGCGGCGCGGGCGAGGGCCAGCATGCCGGGGTAGGTGGGTGACTCGACGAGGACCGGGGCGCCGGGCTGGGCGAGCGCGCGCAGGGCGGTGGCCAGGGCGGACTGGCCGCCGGCCGCGATCAGCACCTCGGCGGCCGTGACGGCGCCGCCGATGCCGCGCGCGAACCACTCCCGCAGTTCCGGCAGTCCCTCCAGCGGCGGCCTTCCCCAGGCGCCCGGCCGCCGCCCGGCCCGGGCCAGGGCCGCCGCCATGGCCCGCTCCGGCTGCAGGGAGGGATGCGGATAGCCGCCGTTGAACTCCAGCACGCCGGGCGGCGGCGCGGCCAGTGACACGGTGACCCCGGAGGCGTCGACCGTGCGCGGTACGAGCTCGGCGGCGCCGTCGGCGCTCAGCGCGACCTCCTGCCAGGAGGTGTCCCCGGCGGGCGTTTCCGCGGTGCGCGGACCGGCCCGGAACGCGCCGGCTCCGGGCCGGGTGACGACCAGCCCCTCGGCGGCCAGCTGGGCGAGGGCGCGCGAGACGGTCACCGGACTCACGCGGAACCGCTCGACCAGCGCCCGACTCGACGGCAGCTTTCCACCTGGCGAGTAGCGGTCGAGGTCCCGTCGAAGCTCTTCTGCCAGTTCACTGACACTGCTACGCTGGTTCATGAGTACACAGAGTAGCGCTACTGTCCGGAGCTCGATAGCGGTCACCGCTCCCCGCGAGCGGCGCGGCCTCGGCACCGGCCTCGCCGCGCTCGGCGTCGCCTCCTTCTCGCTGACCTTCCCGGCCACCGCCTGGGGCCTGGAGAGCTTCGGCCCCTGGTCTCTTGTGGCCGTGCGCAGCGTCCTCGCCGCGCTCGTCGCGGGCGGTTGTCTCCTCGCCCTCCGGGTCCGGCTGCCCGAGCGCCGGCATCTGCCGGGTCTCGCCGTGGTCGCCGCCGGGGTGGTGCTCGGCTTCCCGATGCTGACCACGCTCGCCCTGCAGACCTCCACGACCGCGCACGCCGCCGTCGTGGTGGGCCTGCTGCCCTTGACCACCGCCGTGTTCTCCGCCCTGCGCACCGGCAGCCGGCCCTCGCGCCGGTTCTGGCTGGCCGCGCTGGCGGGGGCCGCGGCCGTGGTCGCCTTCACCGTGGCGCAGAGCGGCGGCGCGCTCACGGCCGCCGACGGCTTTCTCTTCGCGGCCCTGCTGGTGTGCGCGGCCGGCTACACCGAGGGCGGCCGGCTGGCCCGGGTCATGCCGGGCTGGCAGGTGATCGGCTGGGCGCTGGTGCTGTGCCTGCCGCTGAGCGTGCCCGCCGCCGCGGTGGCGCTGTCGTACGAGTCCGTGCACCTGACCGGGCACGGCATCGCCGGTCTGCTGTGGGTGGCGCTCGGCTCGCAGTTCCTCGGTCTGGTCGTCTGGTATCGCGGCATGGCGGCCATCGGCATCCCGCGGGCCAGCCAGTTGCAGTTGGCTCAGCCCCTGCTCACACTGGTGTGGTCGGCGCTGCTGCTGGGTGAGCACTTCACGGCGGCCGCCCCGGTGACCGCCGTCGCCGTGCTCGTGTGCATCGCCGTCACACAGCGGTCGTGATCATGAGGAGGGCCTGCAGATGCGTGCATCCAAGGGCGACCGTCTTGTCCAGCACGGCAGGGTGGTCGGCCAACACGACCAGGTCACTGAAGTAGTCGAAGTGCTGGGTTCGGAGGGCAACCCGCCGTACCGCGTCCGGTTCGAGGACGGGCACGAGGCGATCATGTCCCCCGGACCCGACTGCCAGGTCAAGCACCGGGACGAGCAGGCGATGGATCAACGGGGCGGCTTCGCCGATCGCCCGTAGTGGTCGGCGATCACGCGTGACATCGCCCCGACCGGGTCTGCCGCCACGTCCTTGGCGGCGAAGAACACATGCCCGCGCACCTGCGGGTAGCGAGCGGCGAGGGTGAGGTGCCGGGACAGCTCGACCGGGTCCTGCCAGGCCGAGGGCTGCCCGGCGGCCCCGGTCTTGTACAGGGCCTCGCCGAGGTAGAGGTGTGTGCCGGTGCCCTGCGCGACCGACGCCCACCAGTCGGCCAGTTTCGCGTAGTCCGCGTCGGCGAAGCCGATGTTCCAGTAGAGCTGCGGGGCGATGTAGTCGATCCACTGCTCGCGCACCCAGGTACGGGTGTCCGCGTACAGGTCGTCGTACGTCTGCACGCCCGCCCGGGTGTCCGAGCCGCGCGGGTCGGTCGAGGCGTTGCGCCAGACCCCGAACGGGCTGATCCCGAACCGGGTGCCGGGCCGGACCCGTTGGATGCCCGCGGCCATCTCCTTCACCAGCGTGTCGACGTTGTCCCGCCGCCAGGCGGCCCGACTGGAGAACTCGTCGCCGTACCGGTCGTAGGCGTCATCGTCGTCGAAGGTCTGGCCTGCGACCGGGTAGGGGTAGAAGTAGTCGTCGAAGTGGACGGCGTCGACCGGGTACGTGGCGACGGCGTCGAGCATCGCCTGCTGGACGAAGGCGCGGACCTCCGGCAGGCCGGGGTTGTAGTACAGCTTCCCGCCGTACCGCACCACCCAGTCGGGGTGCTCACGGGCCGGGTGCGAGGCGGCGAGCCGGCCGGGATCGGCGTGGTGGGCGATCCGGTACGGATTGAACCAGGCGTGCAGCTCCAGCCCCCGGGCGTGCGCCTCCCGCACCGCGGTGCCCAGCGGGTCCCAGCCGGGGTCGCCGCCCTGGGTGCCGGTGAGGTAGGCGGACCAGGGCTCGTACGGTGACGGCCACAGGGCGTCGGCGGTGGGCCGTACCTGCAGGATCACCGTGTTGAGCCGGTCGCGGGCCGCCCTGTCGAGATGGGCGGTCAGCTCGCCGCGCTGCGCGGCCGCGGTGAGGCCGGGCCGGGAGGGCCAGTCCCGGTTGGACACCGTCGCGATCCACACGCCCCGCATCTCGGGGGCCGAGCGGTGCCGACGAGCCGGTGCCGCGACCGCCAACGGCGCCGTGACCAGCGAGGACAGCGACGCCAGGAGGAAAGCCCGCCGTGCCGGCCGCCTCATCCGCACACCCCCGTACGCTACGGATCCGCTCCGTCACGGATCGTTCCGCGCCCCAGGATGCACCCACCCGAGCGATCGATCATCGATACTTGGCGGTAACGTGCACGATCGGAGCAGGCGCCGAACCCGGAGGTCTGCCAGCGAGAGCCGGAACACCAGCGAAGGGGACGATGTAGTGGGCTTCCCATCGGGAGACATTGCGCGGGTCGGAGTCGTGGGCTGCGGCCAGATGGGCGCGGGCATCGCCGAGGTGTGCGCCCGCGCGGGGCTGGAGGTGAAGGTCGCCGAGACCACCGGCGAGGCCCTGGAGATCGGCCGTACCCGGCTGCTCAACTCTCTGACCAAGGCCGCCGAGCGCGGCAAGATCACCGAGGAGGAGCGGGACGCCACCCTGGCGCGCCTCAGCTTCACCACGGACCTGGGCGAGTTCGCCGACCGCGACCTCGTGATCGAGGCCGTCGTGGAGAACGAGCAGGTGAAGACGGAGATCTTCCAGGTGCTCGACCAGGTGGTGACCCGGCCGGACGCGATCCTCGCCTCCAACACCTCCTCGATCCCGCTGGTGAAGCTGGCGGTCGCCACCTCCCGCCCCGACCACGTCGTCGGCATCCACTTCTTCAACCCGGCCCCGGTGCAGCAGCTGGTCGAACTGATCCCGGCGCTCACGACCTCCGAGGGCACCCTCAGCCGCGCCCAGGTCTTCGCCGAGAAGGCGCTCGGCAAGCACGCCATCCGCGCCCAGGACCGCTCGGGCTTCGTGGTGAACGCGCTGCTCGTGCCCTACCTGCTCTCCGCGATCCGGATGTTCGAGTCGGGCATCGCCAGCCGTGAGGACATCGACAACGGCATGGAGATGGGCTGCGCCCACCCGATGGGCCCGCTGAAACTGTCCGATCTGATCGGCCTGGACACCATCGTCTCCATCGCCAACTCGATGTACGCCGAGTACAAGGAGCCGCTGTACGCCGCTCCGCCGCTGCTCCAGCGCATGGTCGAGGCGGGCCGGCTGGGCCGGAAGACCGGCTCGGGCTTCTACACCTACGGCTGATCACACAGAGCTACGCCCTATGGGCCCGGCACCGAATTCGGTGCCGGGCCCATCCGTTTCACACACCGTGTGCGCGCCGGGCACGCATATGCCCGTCGCACACGCTCCCCACGTGCCCACCAGGCGAGTTGACTCGCCATGCGCATGCAAGGGATGCGGAACCATCCATACCGACTACCGGAAGGAGCGACCCGTGACCGCCGATCCGGAGCATCCCGTGGTCCACGGAGAACTCGCAGAGTTACGGCGCCGCCTCGACGTGGCCTACGCCCGAGTCGAGGGAGGACTTGCGCTGCTCAGTCATCGCACCGAGGAGACCGCCAAGGACCTGGACGAGCTGAACTCCCGCATGGTCTCGCTGGAACACGCACGCTGGCCGCTGCCCTCACTCGCCGCGCTCACCGCGCTCGGAGCGCTCGTCGTGACGGTCTGGCAGGCACTGGCCCGCTAGCCCTCGGCGCGCCTGAGGTGGTACAGCAGGAGTAACGCGGCCGCCATGTTGGCGGCCGGGACCTCCCCACGGGCGATCAGGTCGGGGACGAGTTTGAGGGGAACCCATTCCCGGCGGTCCGACTCGAAGTCGTCCACGGGATGCCCGAGGTACTCGCCCCGGTCGGACCAGTAGATGTGGTGCCGGGCGTCGGTGAGGCCGTTGGACGGCTCCACGCTCATGAGGTGGTGCAGGGGCCCCGGCCGCCAGCCGGTCTCCTCCTCCAGTTCCCTGGCAGCGGCGCTCGCGATGTCCTCGCCGTCCTCCACGACACCCGCGGCCAGTTCCCAGCCCCAGCTGTCGGTGATGAACCGGTGCCGCCACAGCAGCAGCACCTCGTTGGCGTCGTTGACCACCGTCGCCACGGCCACGGGCCGCAGCCGGATCAGGAAGTGGTCGAGGTGCCGGCCGTCCGGCAGCTCGACATCTGCGAGATTGACGCTGAACCAGCGGTTCGCATACACAGTTTGTTCGTTCTGTTTCGTCCACTGCACGGTTCTGCCACCTTCCGCCGAGTAAGTGGCAATATCGCAGCAGGGACTGTGCACCTACAGTGGGCCTACAGCGGTACGCGCAGTGCCCCGTCGATGAGTTCGGCGGCCTCGGCGGTCCCGGCCGAGCCACAGCGCACCAGGTGTTCGCGTACCGCGCGGAGTCGGTCGCGCAGCCGCTGGGACTCCATCCCGCGGGCCTGCTCGGCCATCTGCACGGCGGTGGCCACCGCCTTGTCGGCGTTGCCCTGGCGCAGCTCGATGGTGCTGAGCATGGCGAGCCGGTGCACCCGCCCCCGGTCGTGGGCGGGGTTGTCGACCGCCGCCGCGGCATGCTCCCGGGCGGCGGCCAGCTCACCGAGGCTCAGCAGCGCCTCGGCCACCTGCACATTGACCAGGCCCGGCTGGACGTACCCCGTCTCGTCGGGCTCATGACCGCGCCGGATCCGGTCGGCGGCCTGCTCCGCGCGCCGGATGCAGGACAGGGCGCTGCCGGAGTCGCCGAGGTGGGCGTACGCCTTGGCCTGCATCGCGTACAGGTCCGAGGCCAGCGCCGGGGTGATGTGCTTGCCGGCGGCCCGCAGGGCGGCCTCGGCGAAGGCGACGGCCTGCCGGTACTCCCGCATGAACAGCGACTGGTTGACCAGCAGCGCTATGACATAGGCGCCGAGTCCCCGGTCTCCGCTGGCCTTCGCGAGTCTGAGGGCCTGGTGGAAGTAGCGCTGGGCGAGTCCGTGCGCGTCGGAGTCGTAGGCGCAGATGCCCGCGATGGCCACCAACCCGCCGGTGGCCCGGTGCAGTTGGCGCCCGGTGGCGTCGGTGTAGCTGCCGCGCAGCAGCGGCGCCGCCTCCGCGTTCAGAAAGCCGACGATCCGCGTCCGGGTCGCGACGCCGCCGGTCTTGCGGTACATCTGCTCGTAGTGCGTCCGCGCCGCCCGCAGCGTCTCGATGTCGGCCGCGGTGACCCGGTGCCGGCCGCCGCGCGAGACATCGACGTCCTCGGGCGGGTTCTCCCACTCCCACACCGGCATGACGGCCGGGGTTCCGGTGACGGCGGGAGCGCCCAGTACATGCGGCCGCTGTTGTTCGTCGGAACGCCACAGGGCGGTGGCGCGCTCGACGAACCCGCCCAGCGAACCGGCGTGCGGTGCGCTCGGCTCACCCGGCACTCCGAGGCCGATGTCGTCCAGGGTGACCGGCCGGTGCAGGCGCGCGGCCAGCACTTCGCAGATCAGGTCGGGCACCTGGCCGCGCGGCCGCTGGCCCTTCAACCAGCGCGCCACGGCGGTGTGTTCGTACCGGAGCGCGAGGCCCCGTCTCCGGCCCGCCTGGTTGACATGGGCGGCGAGACCGGCGTGCGAGATCCCCGCCTCGTCCAGGATCGCGTCGAGCAGAGTGTTGGGCTGCATGGGATGCCCCCCGAGTGGCCTGGTGCGGTCAGCGTAGTGGCTCCGCCTTCACACGGGGTGTGAACGGAGTGCTCGCATCCGCGCTGTACACGCGGTGTCGCTCAGCGTGTTCCGCCGGGTTGACTGGGGATCCGGCCAAGCCGCCGGCTCCCCCTCGAAAAAGCGGTGGCTTGGCCGGTCGCGCGGCTATGGGGGCGGCTATGGGGGGCGGCTAGCGGTGCGTTGTCGGCTGCGGGTCCGTGGGCGCCTGTCGCGCCCCCGCCCCGGAGCCGCATGTGTCACTGTCCCGCGCCCCCGGGCAGGACAGCTTGCCCCTCGTGCGGTCGTTCCGCAGGACCAGCAGAGCTATGTCGTCCGATGGTTTGCCGCCCGTGTGGTGCAAGAGCGCCGTGAAGAGAGCGCGCAGGATCGTCTGGGGCGAGACGGGGGCGTCCCGTACGGCCTCACGCAGTGTCCCCGACAGCGAGAAGAACCGCCCCCGGCTGTCCCGCGCGTCCTCCACACCGTCCGTGAAGAGGACCAAGGACTCGCAGGGAAGCAAAGGGCCACAGGAGTGGGTCTCCAGCTCGACCGGAAGCGGGAAGGGGCCCAGCGGCGGAAGGGGGTCCGCCCGGCTCAACGGCTCGACCCGCGCATCGCTGATCCGATACGGCCACGGATGACCGCAGTTGAGGGCGAGCAGTGCACCCTCCTCGTCGATCTCCAGGAGCAGCAGGGTGACGAACTCCTCGGCGACCGGGTGGTCGGGGTCCGGGCCGCCGTGCGCGGGGTGTTCGGCGCGGGCGCGTTCGCGCAGGTGCCGGGCGAGGGCGCGCTCCAGCCGACGCAGGACGCCGCCGAGGTCGGGCTCGTCGTGGGCCGCCTCGCGGAAGCTGCCGAGGACGGCGGCGACGGTACCGAGGGCGGTCAGACCGTGCCCTCGTACGTCCCCCATCACCACCCGCACCCCGTGCTCGGTGGCGATCGCCTCGTACAGGTCACCGCCGACGCACGCGCCCCGCTCCGCGGACAGCTGCGCGGCGGCGAGAACCAGCCCGTCGAGGCGGGGCGGCAGCGGACGCAGGACGACGCTCTGCGCGGCCCGGGCCACCCGGCGGGCCTGCCGCAACTCACGCAGCAGCGTGCGGCGGACATGGAACATCAGCCCGGCACCGACGGCGAAGAACACCGCGCTGGTGACGACGCGCGCTCCGAACCCCTCCTGCCGGGCGATCGGACAGCCCCACTTGTAGCCGACCGCCACGGCTCCCCAGGCCATGGTCAGTGCGACTCCACGCGCGGTGGGCGCCCGTGCCTTGATGCGGTTCATGCCTCTGGTCCCCCAAGTGGGCCCTGACAGAGCAGACAAACCGACCCCGAAAGGCCGGTCCGATTCTGTCCACGCCAGGGCTCCGGAAGGACCAGATCACCTCCCATTCCCACCCGAACGAGTGAGAATCCCCGAGCCAACCTGCATTTATGCGGCTGACGGAGGGGCAGCCGGCCCAGGGGCGCGGGGAACTGCGCGACAAGCCACGAATCGCCCGAGGCCGCCGAACAGGAGCAGCTCCCCGCCCCTTGGGCGCACTAGCTCCTCAGAACCGCCCCGGTCCGCTCGCCCGCAAGGGCAACCGCAGCATCCCGAGCAGCCGAAGCCTCATCCACGGTCAGCGTCCGGTCACCCGCGCGGAAGCGCAACGCATACGCCAGCGACTTCCTCCCGTCCCCCAGCTGCTCGGCGTTCTCGTACACGTCGAACAGCCGGATGGACTCAAGAAGTTCCCCCGCACCTTCCCGCAGCGCCGCCTCGACCTCCGCGGCCGGCACGGGCAGGTCGACCACGAGGGCGACATCCTGGGTGGCGACCGGGAACGTGGAGATGCCCGGCGCCTGCGGGACACCGTCAGCCACCGCTTCCAGGGCGTCCAGGTCGAGCTCCATCGCACAGGTGCGCTCGGGCAGACCCAGGGCCTTGAGAACCCGCGGGTGCAGTTCTCCCGCGTGGCCCACGACCTTCTCCGTACCGTCGGCACGGACCACCAGGTCGGCGCAGCGGCCGGGGTGCCAGGGGCCGTACCGGCCCTTGCGCACGACCAGCTCGGCGCCGGCCTCGCGGGCGACCACCCGCGCCGCCTCGACCGCGTCGGCCCACCCGGCCGGGCGGCCCTTGCCCCACCAGCCGGCCTGCTCGCGGGCGCCGGTGAGGACCACGGCGACGTGCCGCGGCTGCTCGGGCAGCGCGGCGTTCAGCGCGGCGATCTCGTCGTCGGTGGGGCGCCGGTCGGCGGGCAGATGCCCGGCGACACGCTGCTCCTGGGCGGGGTGGAACACCAGCCCGGTCTCGAACAGGGCCAGATCGTGAGATCCCCGGCCGTCATTGCGCCGCAGGGCACCCAGCAGACCCGGCAGCAGCGTCGTGCGCAGTGCGGGCTCCTCGTCGCTGAGCGGGTTGACCAGCCTGACGACGCGGCGGGCCGGGTCGTCGGACTCCAGGCCGAGCTGGTCGAAGACCTGCTCGCTGACGAAGGGGTAGTTCGGCGCCTCGACGTAGCCCGCTCCGGCCAGCGCGCGGCCGACCCGGCGGTGCAGCCGCTGGCGGTGGGTCAGACCGCGGCCCGAAGGGAGCTTGGGCAGCGTGGAGGGCAGGTTCTCGTAGCCCTCCAGGCGGATGACCTCTTCGGCCAGGTCGTTCGGGTCCGCGAGGTCGGGCCGCCAGGACGGGACGGTGACGATCAGCTCGTCCTGCCCGTACACGTCGCAGCCGACCTCCTGCAGGCGGCGGACGACCGTCTCACGGCCGTACACCACACCCGCCACCTTGTCCGGGTGGTCGGCCGGGACGGTGATGGTGTGCGGGGCCGAGGGCGCGATGACCTCGGTGACACCGGCCTCGGCCGTGCCGCCCGCGAGCAGCACCAGCAGGTCCACGGTGCGCTGCGCGGCGGCCGCGGCGGCCTGCGGGTCGACGCCGCGCTCGAAGCGGCGGGACGCCTCGGACAGCAGCTTGTGGCGGCGTGCCGTACGGGCGATGGAGACGGCGTCGAAGTGGGCCGCCTCGATGACCACGTCGGTGGTGCCGTTGACGCCGTCCTCGGTGGCCTCGTGGTCGGCGATCTCCGTGTTGGCGCCGCCCATCACGCCGGCCAGGCCGATGGGGCCGCGGTCGTCGGTGATGACCAGGTCCTCGGCGTGCAGCGTGCGCTCGACGCCGTCGAGGGTGACGAGCTTCTCGCCCTCCTGGGCCCGGCGCACGCCGATGGTGCCCTGGACCAGGGACCGGTCGTAGGCGTGCAGCGGCTGGCCCAGCTCCATCATCACGTAGTTGGTGACGTCGACGGCGAGCGAGATCGGGCGCATGCCGACCTTCTGCAGCCGGCGCTGCAGCCAGATCGGGGAGCGGGCCTCGGGGTGCAGGCCGGTGACCGTGCGGGCGGTGAAGCGGTCGCAGCCGAACGGCTCGGAGACCTGGACCGGGTAGCCGAAGGCGTTCGGGGCCGGTACGTCGATCAGCGCCGGGTCGCGCAGCGGCAGGCCGTAGGCGATGGCGGTCTCGCGGGCGACACCGCGGATGGACAGGCAGTCGCCGCGGTTGGCGGTGACGGCGATGTCCAGCACCTCGTCGACCAGCTCCAGCAGCTCGATGGCGTTCTTGCCGACCTCGGTCTCCGGCGGCAGCACGATGATGCCGTGGCTGCCGTCGTCGCCCATGCCGAGCTCGTCGCCGGAGCAGATCATGCCGTGGGACGTCTTGCCGTAGGTCTTGCGGGCGGCGATGGAGAAGCCGCCGGGAAGGGTGGCGCCGGGAAGGACGACCACGACCTTGTCGCCGACCGCGAAGTTACGGGCGCCGCAGACGATCTCCTGGGGCTCGCCGGTGCCGTTGGCCTGGCCGACGTCGACGGTGCAGAAGCGGATCGGCTTCTTGAACCCGTCCAGCTCCTCGATGGTCAGCACCTGGCCGACGACCAGCGGGCCCTTGAGGTCGGCGCCGAGCTGTTCGACGGTCTCGACCTCCAGACCGGCCGAGACGAGCTTCTCCTGGACGTCGCGGCCGGTTTCCGTCGCCGGCAGGTCGACGTACTCCCGCAGCCAAGAAAGCGGGACCCGCATCAGATCTCCATCCCGAACGGCCGGGTGAACCGGACGTCACCCTCGACCATGTCTCGCATGTCCTCGACGTTGTGGCGGAACATCAGCATCCGCTCGATGCCGAACCCGAAGGCGAAGCCGCTGTACTTCTCCGGGTCGACGCCGCAGGCGGTGAGCACCCGCGGGTTGACCATGCCGCAGCCGCCGAGCTCGATCCAGCCCTCGCTGGAGCAGGTGCGGCAGGGACGGTCGGGGTTGCCGACGGACTCGCCCTTGCAGACGTAGCAGAGCATGTCCATCTCGGCGCTCGGCTCGGTGAAGGGGAAGAAGTTCGGCCGTAGCCGGGTCTTCATGCCCTCGCCGAACAGGGACTGGACCATGTGGTCCAGGGTGCCCTTGAGGTCGGCCATGGTCAGGCCCTCGTCCACGGCGAGCAGCTCGACCTGGTGGAAGACGGGCGTGTGCGTGGCGTCCAGCTCGTCCGTGCGGTACACGCGGCCGGGACAGATCACGTAGACCGGCAGCTCACGCTCGAGCAGGGAGCGGATCTGCACCGGGGAGGTGTGGGTGCGCAGCACGACACCGGACTCGGCGCCGCCGTCCGGGCCCTGGACGAAGAAGGTGTCGGCCTCACCGCGGGCCGGGTGGTCCGGGCCGATGTTGAGGGCGTCGAAGTTGAACCACTCCGCCTCGACCTGCGGGCCCTCGGCGACCTCGTAGCCCATGGCCACGAAGATGTCCTCGATGCGGTCCGAGAGCGTGGTCAGCGGGTGGCGGGCGCCGGCCGGTACGCGCTCGTACGGCAGCGTGACGTCGGCGTCCTCCTCCACCAGCACGCGGGCGTCCCGCTCGGCCTCCAGCTCGGTCTGGCGGGCGGCGAGGGCCTTGTTCACGGCGCCGCGGGCCATGCCGACGCGCTTGCCGGCCTCGGCCTTGGCGTGCGGCGGCAGGGCGCCGATCTCGCGGTTGGCGAGGGCCAGCGGGGAGGTGGGGCCGGTGTGGGCGACCTTGGCCTCGTGGAGCGCGTCGAGGGAGTCCGCGGCGGCGAAGGCGGCGAGCGCCTCGTCCCGCATGCGCTCGATCTCTTCAGGTTTCAACGCCTCGACCTCTACAGGGTCGTACGACTTATTCGGTGCCGACATCTCTTCCCGTGCTTCCGATTGTCCCCCAGCTGACGCTGGGAGGTGCCCCCAGGCGGATCGTCCCGTCACCGACTCGCGAGGGCCGCGTGAAGGACACAAAGGTGCCAAAGGCCGAGTCTAACGGGGTGGAGGCAGACGAATGCGCCCGCGGGCTGCTCAGGCGTTCTCAGGCGAGGTACGCCGGTGCGCTCACGGGCAAGGTAAACCGGAACTCGGCGCCGCCGCGGGTGGCGCGGCCGACCGTGATCGTGCCGCCGTGGGCCTCGACGATGCCCTTGACGATGTACAGCCCGAGGCCCGTGCCTCCGCGTTTGCTGCCCCGCCAGAAGCGGGTGAAGACGCGGTTCATGGACTCCTCCGGGATGCCGGGACCCTCGTCGCTCACGGTGACCGACGTGCCGGTTTCCTCGCCCTCGCGTGGTGATGCGCAGGGCGTGACGTCAATGGTGACGGTTCCCTCGCCGTGCCGCACGGCATTTTCGATGAGGTTGCTGAGCACCTGGTCGACCTTGTCGGGGTCGGCCCACAGGGCGGGCAGCGGCTGTTCGATGCGCAGCAGGAAGCGGCCGGCGGGCTGGCCGGCGGCCACGTATGCCTGGATGTGCCGGGAGACGGCGGCCCCGATGTCGACGGGCTGCCGGCGCACCTCCAGGCGCCCGGAGTCGATCCGCGAGATGTCGAGCAGCTCGGCGATGAGCCGGGTGACGCGGTCGGCGTCGGCGTCGACGGTCTCCAGCATCAGCCGCTTCTGGTCGTCGGTGAAGCGTTCCCACTTGGCGAGGAGCGTGGCGGTGAAGCCCTTCACGGAGGTCAGGGGCGAGCGCAGTTCATGGGCGACCGTCGCGATCAGCTCGGCGTGGCTGCGCTCGGTGCGGCGGCGGGCCTCGGTGTCCCGCAGGGAGACGACGACCCGCTGGACGGGCCCGAGGGGCTCGTCGCGCACATACCGGGCGGAGACCAGCACCTCACGCCCCCCGGGCAGCAGCAGATTGCGCTCCGGCTGCCGCGTCCGGATCGCGAGCCCGCCGTAGGGGTCGATGAGCTGCCACCAGCGGCGGCCTTCCAGATCCTCCAGCGGCAGCGCCTTCTCCAGGGGCCGGCCGAGGGCGTCGGCGGCCCGCCGGGCGGTGATGCGGGCGGCGGCGGCGTTGAAGCAGACCACGCGGCCGTGCTCGTCGGCGACGACGAGGCCGTCGGGCAGCTGGTCGGGGTCGAGGCCCTCGGGATCGCCCTGCCGGGGCACAGCTGTGCGCTGCGCGTCCCGTCCTCCCGGCGCTGTGCTCGTGCCGGCCACACTCATCCCCGTAGCCCACCTCTCAGACGGCGCAGGGCCCCGAGCTGGTCACCCTACTAGCTGTCGGTGACGGAGCGGCACCCTCCGGAGGCGCGCTGTGCACGGGCTGACGCGTAGAGACATACGGCGGCGGCCGTGGCGAGGTTCAGGCTCTCGGCCCTTCCGTGGATGGGGACGCGGACGACGGCGTCGGCGAGCGCGCGGGTCTCCTCCGGGAGTCCCCAGGCCTCGTTGCCGAACACCCAGGCGGTGGGGCCGCCCATGCTGCCCTTGTCGAGTTCGGCGTCGAGATCGTCGGTTCCGGCGCCGTCGGCGGCGAGGATCCGTACGCCGGCGCCCTTCAGCCCGGCCACGGCCCGCTCGACGGGGACACCCACGGCGACGGGCAGATGGAAGTGGGAGCCCACGGAGGCGCGTACGGCCTTGGGGTTGTACAGGTCGACGGAGGCGTCGGTGAGGATCACGGCCTCGGCGCCGGCGGCATCGGCGCAGCGCAGCACGGTGCCGGCGTTGCCGGGGTCGCGCACATGGGCGAGCACGGCGACCAGCTTCGGCCGGGCGGCGAGGATCTCCTCGAACGGCGTGTCCAGGAACCGGCAGACCCCGACCAGGCCCTGCGGGGTGACGGTGGTCGAGATGTCGGCGATGACCTCCTCGGAGGCCAGGTGCACACGGGCGCCGGCGTCGCGGGCCGAGCCGATGATGTCGGCGTACCGCTCCGCGGCCTCGACCGTGGCGAACAGCTCGACGAGGGTGGGGGCGCCGTCGGCCCGGTGCCCGGCCGCCTCCCTGACGGCCTGCGGCCCCTCCGCGAGAAACAGCCGGTCCTTGCCCCGGAAGTTCCGCTTGGCGAGGCGCCGCGCTGCGCTGACTCGGGCGGACCGGGGGGAGATCAGCTCGGGGGTGGCGGGGGGCATCCTCTTCTTCACCTTCAGGAGAATCTCGGTGTGTGCGGCACTTCCTGGGCTGCGGGACTGCAGCCGGCCCAGGGGGCGTGGGGGCTGTGCCGGCACCCAGGACCTCAACAACAGGACCCGCAAGCCATAAAGCCTGCGGGTCCTGCAGTGAACGTCGGCTCAGAGCCAGCGCGGCGTCACGCAGCCTTCGGAGCGTTGACGTCGCTCGGCAGCGCCTTCTGCGCGACCTCGACGAGCGCGGCGAACGCGTTCGCGTCGTTCACGGCCAGCTCGGCCAGGATCTTGCGGTCGACCTCGATGTTCGCGGCCTTCAGACCCTGGATGAAGCGGTTGTAGGTGATGCCGTTGGCGCGGGCAGCGGCGTTGATGCGCTGGATCCACAGCTGACGGAAGTCGCCCTTGCGCTTCTTGCGGTCGTTGTAGTTGTAGACCAGCGAGTGGGTGACCTGCTCCTTGGCCTTGCGGTACAGGCGAGAGCGCTGACCGCGGTAGCCGGAGGCCTGCTCGAGGATCGCCCGGCGCTTCTTGTGGGCGTTGACTGCCCGCTTGACGCGTGCCACTTGTTAACTCCTTGTAGCGGGGTCGTGGGGGGTACTCACACGACCCGGAATCGATTCGGTCCCGGTCCAGACGCTCGGCGCTCAGGAGCGCCGTCGCGTCACTTGCCGAGAAGCTTCTTGATCTTCGCGGCGTCGCCCGGGGCCATCTCGGCGTTGCCGGTGAGGCGACGCGTGATGCGGGACGACTTCCTCTCGAGCAGGTGGCGCTTGCCGGCGCGCTCGCGGAGCACCTTGCCGGAGCCGGTGACCTTGAAGCGCTTGCTGGCACCGCTGTGCGACTTGTTCTTCGGCATAGCGCCGTTCTCTCCTCGTCGGTGGCGCTCCGGTGCCCGGTCGTGAAACCGGGCACGGTGGAGCGTCGCTCTTGTATCGGTTACATCCTCGGGGACGTGAGTCCCCCGGGATCACGCCTCGGCGGAAGCCTCGGCAGGGGCCTCGTCGTGGACCTCGTCGTGGACCTCGTCGTGCGCCTCGGCGTTCACAGCGTCCGGGTCCGCGGCGTTCTGCGACTTACCGGGGTTCGCCTTCGCCTCGGCCTTGCGGGCCTCCTGCGCCTGACGGGCCTCGGCCATGGCCTCGGTCTTCTTCTTGTGCGGACCGAGGACCATGATCATGTTGCGGCCGTCCTGCTTCGGGTTCGACTCGACGAAACCGAGGTCCTGGACGTCCTCCGCGAGGCGCTGCAGCAGTCGGTAGCCCAGCTCGGGCCGGGACTGCTCGCGACCACGGAACATGATCGTGATCTTGACCTTGTCGCCCTGCTTGAGGAACCGGACGACGTGACCCTTCTTGGTGTCATAGTCGTGCGGGTCGATCTTCGGCCGGAGCTTCATCTCCTTGATGACCGTGTGCGCCTGGTTCTTGCGCGCCTCACGGGCCTTCATGGCCGACTCGTACTTGAACTTCCCGTAGTCCATGAGCTTGCACACGGGCGGACGGGCGTTCGCCGCGACCTCGACCAGGTCCAGGTCGTACTCCTGCGCAAGCTCCAGTGCCTTCGCCAGCGGGACGATGCCCACCTGCTCGCCACTGGGACCGACAAGTCGCACCTCGGGAACGCGAATCCGGTCGTTGATGCGGGGCTCGGCGCTGATGGATCCTCCTCGGTAGCACCACACGGCGGTCTGGCGGACAGCCGCGTAACGTCTTTGTTCGTAAGACCTAACCGCGCCGACGCACAAAAAATGCCCCGGACGATCACAGGCGGGGCTCCAATGACTACCGGAGCACCGCCGCGGTGACCGCGGGGCGCACTTCGGGCGACTCCATCGTCCGTACGGAACGATGGTGGCCGCCTGACCGGGTGACCCGCCGTCCCGGAGGACGGTCGGGTGGGAGATCGGAGCCTCCACTTGTGGGCCGGACACTCTGCGGTTGGCAGGGCTGTCCAGCCGGTCGTTACACAAGGTTAGCAGGACCGCCGGGGAAGGGCTAATCGAAGACCTCGCCGGAGCACCGCCTATCGTGTGGGGCATGAGTGAGACCCCTCCTGAGAACCCCGACTTCGACGCGATGACCCGGGACATCGCCGAGGTCCCCGCCGTCGAGGTGATCGTGACGGTCGCCGTCAACCTGATGAGCGCCGCCGCCGTGAAGCTCGGGCTGAGCGAGGAGGGCGATAAGTACAAGGACCTGGACGAGGCCCGCAAGCTGATCACCGCGCTCGCCGGTCTGCTGGACGCGAGCACGACCGAGATCAGCTCCTTCCACGCGGCCCCGCTGCGCGACGGCCTGAAGTCACTGCAGCTGGCGTTCCGCGAGGCGTCGGTCGTCCCGGACGACCCGGGCCAGGGGCCGGGCGAGAAGTACACCGGCCCCGTCTACAGCTGACCTACTCCTTCACATACAGGGGCTCGCCCGGAGGCGTGGTCCCGGCCGGCAGCAGTGCCAGGTCGAGGCCGCGCACCAGGCGGGCCCTCAGCGTTTCGTCGGCGGCGAGGCGCCCGGCGACCGCACGGGCCGCCTCGGCGGGCGCCGCGGCCGGGTCCAGGACGAGGGCGAGGGTGCCGTCGGCCTGTCCGGGGCCGAGGTGGGCGCGCAGCACGGCGGGTTCCGCCGCGACGGCCGTGCGGACGGCGTCGATCACGGCCGGGTCGGCGAGCGGGTCGGTGCTGGTGCGGCCCTCGGCGAGGGCGAGCAGCGCCGGTCCGGTCAGCTCGAACGGCACCGGCCCGGCGAGGTCCAGCACGACCGTGTCGGCCTTCTCGTGGGCTGCGGCCTGCAGCGCCTGGTGCAGGGGCACGGCGACCGGGCGGGCCTCGGGGTCCCAGCGGGCGAGGGAGTCGGTGGAGGTGAACGCGGGCAGGGCGGTGCGGTGGCCGGCCTTCAGGGTGGGTACGGCCATGTCGCTGGTCTTCTCGCGGCGCAGCCCGCCCACTCGTCGCCCACCACCACCCTTGTTCGACGCTTCGCGGCCCCCTTCATGGTCCTCCTCGACCTCGCCCAGCACGGCGACGACGGGGACGAGCAGCCGGGCGCCTTTCAGCGCCTCGAGCACCGGCCCGAGGGCGCTACGGTCCTCGGCCCAGGCGGCGAGCGCGGCGCTCAGCCGGGGGTCGGCGGAGCCGTCGTCGTCGGAGAAACCGGGGTCGGGAATGTTCTTGTTCGCCACGGTCACCGACCCTATAGGCACCTCACCGGCCCGCTGCACGGCAGTCTTCACCGGAAATCGCAGCGTTCCCCTGATCCCCGTCCCAGGTGACGGCGCGGGCGCACGCGGGCAGGACGGCCGTATCGTCGGCGGCGGCCCCGTCCTCCCCCGGCGCGGAACGGGGCCGCACCCTCGACGCCGAGCCGCGCCCGCTCCCGCGCGGGCTGCGCGGAAGGCCGGTCCCGCGCCGGCTGCGCGTGAGGCCGGTCCCGCGCGGGTCGCGCCCTGCCCCGTTCTGGCAGCACCTGAGTCGACCGACGCCGCTGTCTGCGGCTCACGGACTTCGGCCACCGCGCGTTCGCCGGGGCGTGGCCATAGCGCCGCGGGTGCCCGCGAGCCTGCTGCGGTCTTCGGCCGTGCGGTCCGCGGACGCCCTCAGGCCGTCTGTCTGCGGCCCCGCCACAGCACCCCGCCCGCCACCAGCAGGACCCCGCCGGCGCCGCCGGCCAGCGGGCCCGCCCAGTCGGAGGCCGAGGAGGTGGCCCTGGAGGTGTCCGGGCCGGCGCCGAAGTACTTCTCACCGTACGACGCCGCGCTCAGGCTCCGCGGCTTCAGCCTCCCGGCGGCCCTCAGCGCCGCCGCCGGGTCGATCATGCCGAAGCCGCGGGAGTCGTCCCGGCCGCCGACCGGCGCGTCCTGGGCGGTGTCCTCCAGGAGCGTCTTGATCTGGGCCGGGCTCAGGTCCGGGTGGGCGGCCTTGATCAGGGCCGCGGCGCCGGAGACGAAGGCGGAGGCGGCCGAGGTGCCCCAGCCCTCGTAGTACTTGTGGTCGGGGTCGGCGATGACCACGTTGACGCCGGGCGCGCTGACCGCCGCGTACCAGCGGCGGGTCGAGAAGGAGGCGCGGGTGCCGAAGCGGTCGACGGCGGTCGCGGCGATGACACCGGGGTAGGCCGCCGGGTAGGAGACGTGATCGCCCTTGTCACCGCCGTTGCCCGCGGAGGCGACGACCACCACGCCCTTCTTCAGGGCGTACTGCACGGCCTCGTCCTCGCTCGGCTCGGGGTGCGCGGAGTTCGAGTCGTCGCCGAGGGAGAGGTTGATGACGTCGGCACCGTGGTCGGCGGCCCAGCGGATGCCGTCGGCGAGGGCGTTGCCACGGCTGGTACGGGCCTTGGCGCGGGCGGGGTCGCCGTCCTCCAGGATCACGCGCACGGGCAGGATCTTCGCCTCGGGGGCGACGCCCATGACACCGGCGGTGCCGCCCGGCCCGTGGCCGTGCCCGGCGATGATGCCGGCCATGGCCGTGCCGTGCCGGGCCCAGGTGCGGTCGCCCTGCCGGGCGCCGAAGCCGATCATGTCCTTGGCGGGCAGGACGTTGCCGGCGAGATCGGGGTGGCCGGCCTCGACGCCGGTGTCCAGGACGGCGACGGTGACGCCGCGGCCCTTGGTGGTGCGCCAGGCCTCGTCCAGGTTCAGCGCCGACAGGGCCCACTGCTGGGCGCGGATGCCGTCGGCGTGGGCGGCGGTGGACGGCAGCAGGGCGAAGGCGGCGGCGAGCAGCAGGCTCACCGCCGCTCCCGTGCGGTCCGGGCGGCGGTGGCCGCATATCGAACGCCTCATGAAGGTGTCTCCGTGGCCGTTCCGATGCTCTGGCGCAGGCGCCGCTCGATGCGGTCGGCCAGGCCCTGGGCCTCGTTGCCGAGACCGGCCTGAGCCGGTGCGGTGGTCGCACCGGCGCTGAGGGCGTCGGCGGCGGGCTGCGGGGCGTCGACGCCGCGGCCGTCGGCCCAGCCGGAGACGGCGTAGGCGACGACGGGGGCGTCGGTGAGGACGGAGATGGTCCAGGAGGCGCGCTGCTTGGGGCCGAAGCCGGCCGCGGGGGTGCCCTCGGCCGGGTACGGACGGGGCATCAGATCGGCGCGCCGGTCCAGGCGCTCGGTGCGGAAACGGTGGGCCAGCGCGGACATGGCGGCGGGGTCGGCCTTGGTGAACAGCAGGCCGACGGTGGTGACGTAGCTCTGGGTGGCGTCGGTGTAGGTGGCGCGCAGCAGCCGCTGGCAGCCGACGGGGGCGAGGGCCTTCTGCAGCAGCGGGTCGAAGGCGTGGGCGCAGCCGCCGTCCGGGGCCACGGCGATCCTGGTCCAGGTGCGGTCGGCGCCGCCGGGTCCGGCGCCCGTGCCCTGGACGGTGGGCGGGAAGAGCTGGTCCACGGGCACGTTGTGCCAGAGCGTCCCGGCGGTGGCGAAGTGGTCGCCGGGGGCGTTGTCCCCGTCGTCGTCGGTGAGCCAACTCCCGGTCACGGCACCGCCGATGAGACCGAGGCCGAGCACGAGACAGGTGGCAGCGGCGACGGTGCGGGAGCCCACCCGGTGGCGGGTGGGCTCGCCGAACGCCTCGGGCTCCGCGAACGACACGACGGGCCGCGCGCCCGCAGGCGCGCTCCAGGCCAGCGCCGGGTCGGGCCCGGCCGGGCCC